>DATBQC010001011.1:0-7555 GCA_036561065.1 Methylobacter sp.
AGCTCATTACCAAGATACCTATATTTTATTAATAATAACAATGACTAACGCGATGATTACTGCATTAATATTTCACCAGTTCCAAAAACGGCTTTTTTTACACGTTGCCATTGCATTAATGGTTTCACTGTTACCGTGGCAGAAAGCGATGGCGACCACCGGCTTCGCCCGGCAAACCGGCGAGCCTTGCTCTTCCTGTCACATGCAAGCTTATGGTCCCTGGCTGACTCAATACGGCCAAAAATTCAAGTTGGACGGCTATGTCGCAGGTAACGCTAACGCCCTGCCCAATGCACTGAACCCGTTTTCACTTGAAACGGTGGCGTCGTACACTAATACGGCAAAGAACGTGCCGACCGGGCAATATTACAGTAACAAACAGTCCGGCTCGTCAAATATGAACAATAATCTGGTCAACGACTGGGATGCGCTCTATTACACCGGCCGCGTTGCGGACCATGTCGGCGCGTATCTGCAACTTAACCTGAATCCTCAAGTAGGCCATTCCGTCAATCTCGCTATGGCGGATATCCGTATTGCCAATCATGCCAAAGTGCTCGGCAATAATCTGACTTACGGGCTCACCTTCAACAATTCACCGACCATGTCTGACACCTGGATGTCGTCCTATGCTTGGATGTATCCTTATACCCAGTCTTCAGTGGCCTTAAAACCGACTGCACAGCCGTTTCTGCAATTATTAATGGCCAATGCCACCACTGCAGGCTCGACCGCCTATCTGATGATTAATAATCACCTTTATCTGGAAGGCGGCGCTTATACCTCGCAGGCGGCAAATATGGCTGGGGGGTTAGGGGGCTATAATAATTCCCAGGGCCAAGGGCCGTTTAACGGGCAAATCGTCGGCGCGGCCCCTTATTGGCGCGCTTACCTGCAACACACCACTGGACCGCATACCATGATGGTTGGCGGCTACGGCCTGAACGCCAATGTCGTCCCCTATTATAGTCAGGGCTTTAATACCGACAACTACACCGAAACCAATGTCGACTCCAACTACTCTTATATGATGGATAACGACAATATGTTCATGGCGATGTTCAGGTACAGTCACGACACCATGAAGATGGGAGCCAGCAGCGCCCTGGGCGCTTCGACCAATGCAAACAACAATCTCGACGCAGTGATGCTGATGGGCATGTGGACTTACAAGCAGACCTACAACCTGACCGCGGGCTGGAATAGGGTGACCGGCAGCGGCGACACCCTGCTTTATAATGGCGCCGGAGCCAATATCGCTAACGGCGGCGCTGCCAACTTTGGTGGGCCTGCTGCACTGACCGGAAGTGCCAACAGCTCACCAAACAGCAATTGGTTTTTGTTTCAGGCCGACTATGTCCCATTCGGCAAAGGAACTTTTAAGTTCGACCCTTATTTAAATATGCGCTTTTCGATGCAATATCTGCTCTACACCCAATTCAACGGCGCAAGTAGTAATTATGACGGCGCAGGGCGGAATGCTTCCGACAACAACACCCTGTATTTTTCCACCAACGTGATGTTTTAAGCTGAATTCCTATGAGCACTCCTTCAAAAACCAGATCGATTGTAATGGTCGCCACCCTGCTGGGTCTGTGCAATTTTTCCGGGGCATCGCTGGCGGTGACGCTGACCGGCTCCTGCCCCATGAGCCATGACATGAACATGCACAGCGAGAAAATGGATGTGGCGGCCACTATCCGCAAAAAGGCGGATGCCGAATGCGGTGGATGTCACGGCAATGATGGCAACGGCATCAACGCCAACGATGATGTGCCAAACCTGGCCGGACAAGACTTTATGTACTTGTGTTCCTGGCTGGAGAGTTGCCGCAAGCAAGGCGCTCATTGTGCGAGCCATGAAGATTTGGCCGCCCAGCTCAGCGATCACGACATTGTCGGTTTTGCTATGTATTACACCCACTTACCCTCTATCAAATGGTAGTCCGCGCTATGGAAAAGACCACAATGACACGCTGTTTATTAGTCCTTGGCCTCGGCGCGTTGGCGCTTAACCAGTCTGGCTGTTCACTGATTGAGCGGCAACCTGCCGCCGCCACATCGGTGCAAACCGCCGAGACGGTATTCCACACCTGTGACGGTTGCCACGGCCCCGATAACATTCGGGTTGACTTTATGTCGCCGAAAATCATCGGCCAGAAGAAAGCTTATCTGGTGGGGGTGTTACGTAATTTCAGGGATTTGAAACGGCATAACCCCTACATGAATGGCGTGGTGTCAAGACTGACCGATCAGGACATCGACAATCTGGCCGCGTATTACACCAATTATAAGGATCAGGACAAGCATTAGCGGAGTGTGTGTGAGGGGGAGGGCAAGTTTGCCGTGCGCGGGATGAGGCTATAGATGTGGGCAACATGGTTATGCCGATGTGTTGTCGCGCCAATATATTGTCGCGCAAACCCTCACCGCATCCCTTACGGCACGGCATGTTTTTAGGATAAAATAAACTCTGCACTGACAACCTACCAATCATCGCCATGAAACTACTCTATACCGCTGTCATGCTGACCGGATCATTATTGGCACTGCCGAGCTATGCCGAGCAACCGCAAGATTTTCTCGGCCACTTTGCCGCCCAGGCAAAAATCGATAATCCTGGCTTTACAGGCTTTGACGCCGGCCGCGGAGAGCAATTCTTCAAGCAGCATCACAAAGAATCGGACGAGGACTGGAGCTGCTCCAGTTGCCATACCGACAGCCCCACTGCGGAAGGCAAACATGCCGTGACTAATAAAGTCCTGCAACCGTTGGCACCCTCCGCCAACCCCGAGCGCTTCACTAAGGAGGCGAAAGTTGAAAAATGGTTCAAACGCAATTGCAAAGATGTTCTGAAACGCGAATGCACCGCGCAAGAGAAAGGCGATCTGCTGACCTATTTGATGTCGCTGGGGAAATAACATAAAACCAATCTCTCGCTCCATAGCTGCGTCCGATAGCCAGCTCATTCAGGTATGGGACTGGCCGACCCGCGTTTTCCATTGGACGCTGGCAATGAGCTTCGCATTGGCCTTCATCACCGGCGAAAGCGAGCGCTGGCGAGATATTCATTTGCTGCTCGGCTACACGGTGTTGGGACTGGTGGCCTTCCGAATGCTATGGGGCTTTATCGGTTCGCGCTATAGCCGTTTTGCCGAGTTTATGCCCCACCCGGTCGCAGTGCTCCGCTACCTTGTCGGGTTGATCCGGGGCGATGCACAACATCCGCCCGGCCACAACCCGGCGGGGGCCGTGGTGATTGGTTTGCTGTTGCTGCTGGCCACCGCCTCCGGCATTTCCGGCTGGGCGCTGGATTGGGAAGTCGGCGACGACTGGCTGGAACAACTGCATGAGACGAGTGCCTATATCATGCTGGTGGTGGTAGTCTGTCATATTGTCGGCGTAGTGGTCAGCAGCATCTTGCAACGGGAAAATCTGATTACGGCGATGATTACCGGCAAAAAGCGGGGAGAAGCAGACCAGGGCATCCCCCGTAGCTATCCGCTGATCGCTTTGCTGATGCTGGCGGTGCTAGTTGGTTTATGGGTATGGGCGTGGCCTGAACGACTTTGATCAGGTCGTGGAAAGTGTCGTCAGGGCAGGATGACAAGCTTTCTCCTTTTTCCAAGCTAAAACTTGGTACATGGGATAAGACTGGCAGATTTTAGAGAGTTATGTGGAAAATGGCTTTCAAAATTTGCCACTAATCAGCATTGAATTTTCCAGTCAAGAAATTTGCATATTAAATATTATCAACATGATAGTGGTTAGCAACTGGAAAAGTTAAACGCTCTTTTGTTGTAAAACTGGCAAAATTTAGACGCCGTTTTCCATACAGTGACTCTGACTGGAGCTAATTAGTTGGCGCCGGTTGAGTTTTGACCAGAAATAAGGGTTGAGAAGCTAAGTATTAATTGTGTCTGAATCAAATAAACACTGGTCACCCTGCGATTCCGGAATAATTTACTTTAAATGGTCAAATTTCAACAAGCGTCAACATTCTATGCACAGTCCGCTAATGCGTTAGTCAATCTGGATAAACGACAAATTGCGCTAAACCATCACGGAAAGACCAGTCAATATCATGGTTTTCAGAAATTGTTATCATTACATTTTCTGGTGGAATACCTGGATTAGCCGCTAGATTTTCCACTACTTTTTTGTAAAACGCCTGTTTTGATTCGTTTGAACGGCCAGCACGCATCACTAAATGCATCATCACTCGGTCACCATCTCGACCTTGAAGCTGTAATCGCTCCGAATCGAGCTGATGAATGACCTGATAACGGTCATCCATCGGGAAGCCCATGGTTTCAATGACAGCAGAGTTGATGCCATCACCAACCGCTTTAATGTATTCGGGTGATTTGCCTGACAATATCGAAATGTTAACGAGTGGCATGCTAATCCTATATTCTAGTAAAAATTACTAATGCAGAGATTAGGCTTACTATAAGCCGATTTTTTATTCATCGGTAGCAGAAATTTTAATCGAGCCAGCTTGTTTCGCTCTCATGGCATATTAATTGTCTCGGGAGCAATTCAGACATTTTGGCATTTTAGCTAAGTAAGGGGGTACAGCGCGTCTTTCTCATCTATGATTGGACGGGGGTAGGGCCATAGGATGTGCTAAACGCAGTGATGCGCATTGTTTGGGGAGGGATTATGTGAATGATTAATGCGCGGGCAGAACTGCCGTTTATTCCCCAAAAACCCCCGATTACAGTCATTTAAGTGCCCAGCGAGAAGTTCGTTTGCGTTGTTAGCACAGCATAAGCTATTGATTTATTGTGCAGCAATGACCAACGAACTTCATGCGATCCACTTAACCGATGCTGATAACATAAAACACAACGATTTAACCGACGCTGATAGCGGCAATAAGCACACATTACTAGGCGGTCAAGACGATCAAACTTAGTTTTGTTTTTTAAGGATCGCGTATATTGTTCGACCTCTAATACGGCATAAAGATGCTGCGCTTGATTTATTAGGGTGTCATTATCCATTTCTATTTACCCTCGTATTTCCTGTTAGCAACGGCAAGGAAGGGCCGTGTGCTTCACGCAGTGCAGCGTATCGTTCGCGATTTGATGTGCGTCCTTTACGTTACCGCATTCTATAAATTTAGTGCGCAGGCCGGGTTAGCGGTAGCGTAACCCAACCTATGGGACTATGCAACAAGTCGAAATCAATTGGCATGGGTTAAATAAAAAGGACCAATTGATCCTATAATGTTTAATTAACGAGTGTCAGGTTTAGGGAATATTGATAGGCAGCACTCCACCCTCTAAGCGGTTAGTCGTATCAAGTTATACATTCAAATCTCATAGCTCATGCTGCCGCTTGCTTACGCAATAGCTCAGCAAATTCATGCGCCGACACGGGTTTACTTTTGATATATCCCTGATAACTATCGCAGCCTTTTTCCTGTAAGAATGCCAGCTGTTCTGGCGTTTCCACACCTTCGGCTAAGACCTTGAAGCCTAGAATATGTCCCATGGCGACAATAGTGGCCGCGATTTCCATGTCATCTTTATGAAAAGGAATATCATCGATAAAGCTCTTGTCAATTTTCAATATATCCAGCGGAAAGTGTTTAAGGTATGCCAATGATGAATAACCCGTGCCAAAATCATCTATGGCAAGACGAATACCTAGAGCGCGGAGATTATTAAGGATCACTGTTGCCTGATCCTGACTTCCCATCAATCCGCTTTCGGTTATTTCTAATTCCAGTTGATTGGCTGGAAAACCCGTGTCCTTCAGTACCGTAGCGACCAATGCGCAGATGTCACTGCGCTGAAATTGGTGAGGGGAAACATTGACTGCTAAAGTGAGTGGTTCCAAACCTTCGTCTAGCCATTGTTGGCCCTGTCGGCAGGTTTCGCGTAATACCCAGCCACCAATCTCTACAATCAGATTGGTTTTTTCGGCAATAGGAATAAATTTTAGCGGAGAAGTTAGCCCCTCTATCGGGTCTTGCCAGCGCACTAATGCCTCGGCACCGATGATGCGACCACTGATAAGATTTACCTGTGGTTGAAATAAAACACTCAGTTCCTGTTTTTCAACCGCACGACTCAGACGCGTTTCCAACTCCATATGCTCTCGGGCAGCAATCGTAAGGTCTTTGGAGAAAAAGGCAAAACAGCCACGTCCAGCGTCTTTAGCTTGGTACAATGCTGCATCGGCATGATCCATAAGTATCTCGTAGCTGTCACCGTGTTCTGGATACAGGCTAATACCAATGCTGGTACCAATTTGGACGTTGTCGCACTGGAGCAAACAAAAGGGTTTGCTTAAATCGGTGATAATAGCTTCAGCAATCCGTGCAGCATCATCCGAATGTGCAATATCTTCCAGCAGCACAACAAACTCATCCCCACCCCAACGAGCTACCATGTCGACATTACGTAATAATGCTGTAATGCGTGCAGCAACTTGTTGCAATAACTCGTCGCCTGCTTGATGCCCCAGGCTGTCATTAACCGATTTAAAACGATCCAGGTCCAGCATCAAAAATGCTAATTTTTTTCCTCCGCGTCGCTCTACTTCAATGCTGTGTTTAAGCCGCTCCTGCAATAGTTGGCGGTTGGGAAGTTGAGTGAGAGGATCATAGAAGGCCAGTTGCTGGATCTTCTCATCATCGGCCTTGCGCTTGGTGATGTCCTGAACGGTGCCCACCAGATACCTAGAATGGCCGTCATTGTCACTCTCGATGTCACCACGTGCTACCACCCAGCGTGTTTCACCATCACTTGGACGGATAACTCTATACTCAAGCAAAAACCGTTCTCGGCTACCGATTATTTCTTGATAGCGATCAAGTGTATGCTGACGATCCTCAGGATGAATCAATGTTGTCCAATGGGTAAGATCCCTTTTAAAGTCAGCGTTGATGCCGAAAATTTGATCTAGTAGGGGCGAACTTTCCCAGCGACCAGTCGCCGGATCACTCACAAAGTAGGCTATTCCTGCGGTCTCTTGAGCCAGAAGCAAAAGTTTTTCGTTACGGTTGGATATTTTATTTTTTCGTTTAAGTGATCTATAAAAAAACAGTAGCGTTAAGCTGATAATGCCAGTTAATAGAGTAATGCCAACGGCTATTTTGATATAGCGGAGCAGCTTTTCTTTATCAGCTTTAGGGTCGGATTCATAGCTAAAACCTTGAAAAAACTTATCGTTTTCAACCATGCCCGCTTTGATAAATGTTTCTGTCATGTGTCGCCAACGCCAGGGATTCATGTGTCCCAGATCAATGACATCCGGTACGATCAATGACCGTATTGCCTCGGCTTCGAATTCAAGGTGCTTTCTGGATTTGTCGACTTTGTAGGTATTGATAAGTAGATCAATAATTTCTTGTGGGTGGTCCATTGCGTAATACCACCCTTCAAGGCTGGCTTGACGAAATGCTTTTACGCGTTCGGGATGTTGTTTCAGCTCGTCTTCGGAGGTAAACAGAATGTCACTGTAGAAGTCGACACCGTAGTTGCGTGGGTTGAGTACAGTGAACTCCACTCCTTGTTGCTTTAGGAAATAAGGCTCGTTGC
>DATBQC010001012.1:0-7603 GCA_036561065.1 Methylobacter sp.
TTGTAATTCACCGGAAATCTCGTTCAGATTCAGTGCGGTAACACTCTCATGCTTTGAAACAGGGGTGTTCCGGGAACCGTTTAAATATTTTGATGCACCCACCGGCACAATGGAGCGTCCGTTAAAGTAGATGATCTCATCGATGCCATTCTGAGAATCCAAGCTTTGAAGGATGGAGGCGAGCAGTCCGTCATGAATTGCGTCGTTATAGCCGGATATCAGTAAATTCGATGAAGGGCGGTTAACCAGCGTCAGCGAGAGCGGCTCTGCTTCAAAACTCAAACGTTCACCGAGATGCAGTTGTATTGCCTCGTGGCTTTTTGAGCCGAACCAATCCGTTGCAGGCATTTTAGGCAGTCGCGAGCCGTTGAATACTCTTGTTGAACCACAGTAGCCACGCTGGTCTGCGATCTGAGAAATTTTGGTAATGTGATCCTTGCACAGTCCTCGATCGGCAAACGGTATCAGAAACCTTTGATTTGCCGATCTTGCCCCGTTGGAATTGTTGATGATTCCCTCCGGAGGGCTGCTAAGCTTGGAAGCCTCCCAGTTGCTGTTGCCAAGGATCATGGCAGAATCTTCCTCGCTGCAGGCAAGAGCAATCCGGCAGCCGATCTGGCTTATCAGTTGCCCCGTGGAAAGGGACTGGATTCCTTTGAGCGTCTGAGTGGCCAGCAACACATGTATGCCATAGCCACGTCCTTGTCTCAGCAGCTGGTTCAACATTTTCTCTGCGGGTTCGGCCACTTGGCGTCCCTCAGAAAACAGGATCTGAAACTCATCAATAATCAGCAGAATACGTGGGAGTTCGGCTACTGAAGATTCCCTGTATTCATAAAAATCCCGGACAGACCGGCTTTTAAATTCCCGAGCCCGTTTTTCAAGTTCCTCGGTCAAATGTGCCAGAACAGTTACACCGTATTCGGGATCACTCTCTGTAGCCACAAGTTTTGCATGAGGAAGCGGAGGGCAAGCATAAACACTGAATTCCGTACCCTGCTTGTAATCCAGCAGGTAGATATTCAACTCCGAGGGTGAATACGTGTGGCAGAGGCTATGAATCAGAACATGGAGCAGGTTTGATTTACCGGAGCCTGAACGCCCGGCCAGAAGAACATGGTGTTCTGTATTGACCCCGCCAATTGAGAAAGGAACGATCTCGCCATCCGCCGTCCAGCCGATCGGCACCTGTACTCCCTGAACAGCGTCGTGTCCCCAATAGTCCGAATTGCACCAAAGGTCCGTCAGGCTCTTGCTGAATTTAGAGCTCTGTTCATATTTGTCCGATATGGATGCAAGAAAATCCGCCAGTTCAGATCGTCCGGGCCAAAACTCCTGTTCTTCCACGACACTGATTTCAGAGACGTGCTTGGTCAGTATCTCTGCAGGAACAATGGAATCCATTCTCTTGGAATATTTATCTACTGCGGCACGCAGCCCTGTAAACTTGCGATCCTCCAACCGATCCTCATCAATAGTCAGTACCGGAAGCACTCCGCAGACAGGGCCGTGTTCAAGAAGACGACCAAGGTACCAGAGGCTTTTGTCCGTCAACTGTTCCGGCACTCCGAAAATGAGCAGTAGTTTATATGGTATAGGATTGCTGCTGTTTGCCGAGTTGTAGGCGGACCAGCTCTTTATCTCTCCCTTGAATTTATTCTGAAGCAGATCCTCGACATAATCCGTCAACCTGGCCAGCGCATTTTCCAGTTCGTCAGACCGGGTTAGCATTCGCTGCTCAGGAAATAGCCGTTTTACTTTCAGCAGAGAAAGAAACGGGTCCAGAGACGTGCCCAGTCTAAGCGGATCTGCGGCCGTAATTTCAACATTCCCGACCGGCATGCAGTGCATCAGCCGGAGCAGCAGCTGGTGAATCAACCGGTGTCCTGTATTCTGGTCAGGCAGCCAGAGCGAGTGCTTAAAAGGAAAAGGGATCAGACGTGGGACATAGCCTTTCCAGTTCTGATAGTTAAGGTGCATGCGCCCGAATGCCAGTGCATCAGGAAAATCCGCACCAGCATTTATATTTTCGACTGTTAACTCATTCAAGTGCGGCTGACGCTGGCGGACTCTTTTGCACAGCTCATTAAGATTTTTCAAAGCCGAAACCCATTCCGTCGCAAACTCCTGATTGACAGTGGCAAGACGCTGTTTTCGGGTGTTGTAAGCATCCGTTTTGAGTTTTTCGCCCGGGTAGTCCTGCTCAATACGGTTGACCTTCTGATCCCTTTGAGCAATAGCCTGATTCAAAACACCAACGGCATCAAACAGACGTTTAGGCATGGACTCCTTGTTTTTCCGGCTGTTACTCATGGGTCATCTTTCCTATCGACTGCAGTTCTCCAGTTAGCTGGTCTATCTCAGCAACTCTGGCCTGGAATAATTCTCCCATTTGCTGAAGGCAGGAGATGTTCTGCAAAAGAGGCTCGAAAACATCCGAAATAATGGACTGGCCAAACTCATCTCTGACTGTGTCAGAAAACTTGCCCATCTGCTGTGCTGTCACATTAAATTGGTCATCAAACATCGGCATCCTCCTCTTCGAACGGCAGTTGGAGGACAACGCCATCAGTATTCAATGCTTGCTCAACAACACCCGAAATATCCGCAAATGATTCAGCCACACCGGCTGCGATAATCGTTTCAAGTTGCGGTTCAATCATGATGTAGTCGGACTTGAAATCGTCATCAAAGCTTCTGACCTTTTCAATCAGCTGATGCCAGTATTCTTCCGACAAGGACAGGGAATGCTCTCTATCCGTTAACGAAATCAGTTCTTCCGTGATCAGGTCAACGGCACTCATTTCACCTGCTTCCATCGCGTTCTGAAGCTTTATGGAAAGGGCCTGAGCCTTGCTGGTATGTTCACTGGGTATCAATGCGATTTTAATTTTCATGAGTTCCTCCGTTATTTGCATTAGAGCCAGTCACCATGTCCCAGCAGGCTTTATCGATCTCGTCTTTTGTTGGGAGCATGCCTATTAATGGCGAACCAGCATTACGAAGGGCTTCACGCAGTTCTTCTTCCTGTTTTGGAGTTAAATCTTTGATGTCGCGTGAACAAACCGTCATCGACGCATTGGCTTCCTGATGTCCGCCGGACTGAAAGACCATATGGTCTTTCTGAGAATAGAGGTACGAAGCCCGGCCGCATTTCACTTCAATGGCGATAGATCCACCAGCCGGAGCCCCCATGCCTTCCCCGCGACCGAGAATAACCGGCACTTTGAGATCCTCGATGATCAGATCTGTCTTGGTGAATCTGCCGTCTTCAAAAGTGGTTCGGGCTTGTGTATCTGCTTTATGTCCGAGCGGGCTTAACGCCTGCTCGACAATTTTTTCGCCACAGTAGCCGCTTAGGTTTCGACGTATCTTGAGCTGCACCGCATGTCTTTCAGCAGGACCGTTGGCTGCCTCAAGCTGGCTTCTGTAGTCGGCAATCTTGGCTCTGAACGCGGGGTCACGGTCGGCAAGGTATTCAAAATAATAGCGCTGCTGTTCAACGGAGAAATTCAACCGTGAGTGCAGCTCTTTCGGGGTAATCGGCTTGTTGGGGGCCGGAGTCCATTTCAGCCATGAATAAAACTCCGCTGCAGGCGGGTGCGTATCAAGATAGGCGTTCAGAGCAGCTCTGGCATTTTCCAGCCGGGCTTTACCTGTTTCAAGGTGAGCCGCAGCACTGGCGAGTCTGGTCGCACATTCGTTCTGAACTGTTTCCGCCAGCTGCGTCGCTATATCAAGACACTGACGAGCCATTTCATTTCGCTGCTCCATCTGCATGCGATGGTCTTTCGCCGCTTCCAAGGCTTCCTCAGCTGCCGCAACAGCGGATTCGGCTTCGGCGGCTGCAGATTCTGCGGCGGCTACATCAGCCTCTTCAGACGAACAGTTGGGCGGTTCATGGTTGCCATCCTCATCATAACTGCCACTCGCTTCGCAGGTGGAAAGGGATGAACAAGCGGAGCTCAACTGCTCATTGGACGAAGCAAGCTGCTCATTGGCCTGTTCCAGCCGCTGCCCGGCCTCCATCTCTGCTTCCATGGCGGATTCCAGCAGTTGAGCACTGTTGTCAGCTTCCTGTTGCGCTTCGGCCAATTTGGCTTCAGCCGCCGCAATATGGGTATGACAGGCAGACTCCATGGAGTCATATGCCGATTGAAGACCGGCAATTGCCTCCTCAAGGTTCTCAACTTGTCCAACTGATACGTACGCCATTCCTCACCTTAACTCTGTAAATAATCTCTTAAACGTGAAGCCAGGGCGTGAAGATAAGGGACCTGTTCCGATGCGTTCGCCTCGAAATGAGAAAGCTGTTGCACCAGCGCGTTATAGTCTTCTTCAAAATTCGCTCGCTTTTCGTCCTGCCAGGTATCCCCGAGGACACCAAAGCTATGATTCAAACCGTTAACCGCTTCATTCAACGTGTCGATGAACTGCGTCAAAGACTGCGCGAAACGGTCAAGTTCATCAGGATCGCCAATTGCCTGTGGCATGATTTACCTCCAGATTTCTGTTTACCAGTAACCTTCATCATCGGATGAAGCGGCTGTATTTCCAGTTGCAGCCGACTTGACACTGCCGCCGTCCAGTTTGATCTCCGACGGAGCCGGTACCACGTTCGGGTTCTTTGATTGGGTACGCATGGTCACCGACATGGTCACACGCTGGAAAAACTCATGCAGCTGTCCGGCGTTTTCCGCGAAAAAAAGGTCATGGGGCGTGCCTTCAATAAAACGCTTCAGAACCGTCTCATCCGCATCACGTCCGATAGCCATTGCCATGCGGTCACACTTGGAAGAACGTCCTTCGGAGATAAAGTCCTCCAGCGGCTTTTCCCAGCTGTCATTCGGTTGCCCGTCGGAAACGAGGATAATTGTCGGTCGGTAAGCACGGGACGGAGTGGCCTCCTTGTCCTCAATCATGGCTTTGGCCATTTTGAGAGCGGTTCCCATGGGGGTCATTCCGTCTGCATGAAGTCCTTGCCATTGCACCTGAGAAGCCTTGGTATAGGGTACATGCAGTTCAACCTGGCTTCCGAAAGTGATGACGGAGACAAGAATCTCAGCCTCCATCTTTTCTTCCTGCGCCAAGGTATCAAGCATGTCCTCAACAGCTTTATTGAGGTTGTCGATTTTGGACCCGGACATACTTCCACTGACATCCAGAAGTAGAACGACGGGAAGCGGTTTGGCGGTCGGGGTGGTGAACTTTTTAGGATCAAACATAAATTTTTACTCCTGATGAAAGATAATTTGCTTTGAAGCGTGAAGCGTTGTTATCCAAAACTGTGTTTAATCTCGTAATATTTTCTTTGCAGATCTTCTGTTGAGCCCTTAAATGAGGTTTCTTAACGCATTGGGTAATACGTGATCAATCTCTTACAGCGTGATTACTTTGGACCAAAGCTTCTGATTCAATGAGTTTTAAAGCCACAACACAATTAGATCCTTGGTGTTTAGATTTACATATGCATTGTTTATGCCAGATATAAATCAGTCTTCCTTTCCGTATTTCTCAACCCAATTCGTAAAGGTCTGGTAACTGCCCAAACCCAGCAGTTCTGCCGCTTTGGTTTTATTTTTGGTATGTTCAAAAGCTCGTGACAGATAGTGCCTGGCTACTTCGGCCATGAGTTCTTCCAGTGGCACGCCATTCTCGATGGGTCTATCCAAAATATCACGTCCTTCTTGCAGTGATTTGGGCGGGATCAATATGGAATTTCGCATGGTTTCAGCGTCAATCGTCTCGCCGTCCGTCCAGATGACGGCTCGCTGCAACGTGTTCAAAAGCTCTCGAACATTCCCTGGCCAGGGATGCTGATTCATAATATTTATTGTTGATACAGAAATATTCTTATGCTTTATTCCGATAGTCTCGCCTGCTTTATTAACCTGCTCTAAAAGTTTTTCTATCAGTAATGAGAGATCACCGGCGCGATATCTAAGCGGAGGTAACTTGATAATGGCAACGGCAATCCTATAGAACAGATCCTCACGAAACTCACCTTTGGCCACTTCATCGATCAATGTGCGATTGGTGGCCGCAATAATCCTAACGTCGACCTTTCTTTCTTCGCTGGAACCAACCGGTGTTATCACGCCCTCCTGGAGCGCTCTGAGCAACTTAACTTGTAACGTTTTTGGTAATTCGCCGATTTCATCCAAAAATAGCGTCCCACCATGGGCTTGTTCAAAATGGCCTTTGCGCTCAGCATTGGCGCCGGTAAAAGCGCCTTTCTTATGTCCAAAAAACTCCGATTCAATCAATTCGACTGGTATTGCTCCACAATTGACTGGAATGAACGGTTGATCGGTTCTTGGACTTGCATGATGTATAGCTTTGGCCATCAATTCTTTACCCGTACCGCTTTCACCCTCGATCAATACAGGCACCGAATGCAGCGCCACTCGACGCGCTTGCTCTATCATCTGTTTCATCACCTCGCTACGGTGAATGATGTCTGAAAACACGGCATTATCTGCAGTCGAACCGCTGGCCAATTGGCTCAAACGTTTATCAGATTTCTGCAACAGATGAGGGATGAATTCGGCTGCGATATCAAAAGGGATATCGGCCTTCTTAACACCTTCTTCCCTTGAAGTCTGAAGCATGAGGCCAGGATGTGAGGTTTTGGCCAATAAAACCCAAATGGCATGCATGGCTGGAGTTCCTGAGCTGAGATTGTATGTTAACGATATTTGAGTCGAAACAATGGAATTGAGTATCGGAACGACCCCAAGATAAATCTCCCGGTGATTGGTGGGTGAAGATAACTCAATGCAATGGATTTGAATTTTTGCGTTCGTTTTGATGGAGAGCCATTCAGAAAATGCTTGAGACTGATACGCAGAAAAATTACTCAGTAAATGGATCTCCGCATAGATAGGACCAGAAACTACTACTTGAGCAATAGGGCCTATACCGACGACATCTTCGCCTTTAGCGGCTTTGAGATCAGTAGAACCTATCCAAGAAACAAGAATCGATCTATCCATGCAAAATTGTTTGTGAATTCATAATGAATATTATCCCCATGACCTTATTTTCGTCAAGTGATCAATTTGACTTTGGTCGTTAATAGGCCAACCGATTAAAGCCACTTAACATTTGCTCCACACTTCGAATTTTCCTCTCAGGCAATAAATTAGCCATAGCATCATTGATAAACAATGACATAAAGAAATCATCTCGCGGCGATAATTGCACCAATAGCACGAGTTTTACATCAGTTAATAACTACCGTGCAGGCTGTATCGATCAACTAATTTTCATTTTGGCATGGATGCTGCAATAGAGTGGCTACAAACCTCAACCATATAAGGAACAGTGATGAACATTCATTTTACGCAGCACGCCCAAATCAGACTTCAACAACTCGGCATCTCAATTTCGGTATTGGATTGTGGAAATGCCGTGGGATGAATACGCATCACGTTTCATCGATCTGATGGAGCAACGAAAAATCGATCAAACACTCAACCAAGAATTGTTTGAAGGCAGTTGCTTGCTATGCAGTGAACATCAACCACATTTTTGTCATCGACGATTGGTATTGGAATATTTGAAGGATCGTTGGAAAACCGATATGACGATTGTGCATTTA
>DATBQC010001013.1:0-1543 GCA_036561065.1 Methylobacter sp.
CAAAATCTTGTTCTCCACCAAAGCACACCTGTCGGTTATTGCCACGTTGAATCACATGCTGGGGTATCCCAATTGGACACACTCTAGATAGTCTTGCCATTTGTTTTACCCGAAATTATAGAGTAGAACGCAGTATAGCAGAATTTAAGTTTACTCTGACCCCAGTTATTAGTCGCCGGTGAGGTTACCTGCCGGGTCGTAGCTGTAGCTGGCGGTTTGTGCGCCGCTCTGGCTTTGCAGGCGGTTGCTGTTGGGATCGGTGCTGTAGCTGTAGAGGGTGGCGTTGTCTTTTATTTTTTCGCTGCGATTGCCGCTCAGATCGTAGCTGTAGTCGGTGCGACTGAGTTGGGGTTCGCCGCGTTGGCTGCCGGTCAGGCGGTCGAGTTGGTCGTAGTCGTGGCGCTGGTTTTGCTTGGGGTCGCTATCGTCTATGGCACTGGTTTGCCATCCGGCGGCGTCGTAGCCGTAGTAGCGACTGTCGGGCATTTGGGTTGATGCATCGAAGCCCATGCTGACGATGATGTTGCGCCCTGCGAGGTCGTAGAAGCGTTCGTTCTGTTGGTTGTTGCCCCAGTTCCAGCCGTTGACTTGGCCGTCGGGTTCGTAGGTGATTTGGCTGATGACGGGCTGACCGTTGCTGGTGATGGCTGTGATGCGGTTGCCGGTCCACTGGTATTCGATGCTTTGGCCGCCGGGGCTGAGGCTGGCGATGCGACCAACCATGCGGCGCAATACGCTACGCTATTGACGCCCTACAAAATGCGCCTTACCGCGTTGGTTTTGGTTATGCGTTGGCCGAGGGCGTCGTGATTCGAGATACTAAGAAAATATAGAAATTGGATTGTTGAGAAGAATAAATTGGCTACAAACCATTTTCAAGGCACCTTTCGAGATAGGCTTCTATATATTTAGAGAGTTGATCAGGAGTGTTAAACAGGCCGTTTGTATTTATGCAGGATAAAAAATCGCTGAAAACATCAACTCGTTGAAATAGTCCTAATCGAAGCAAAGAGCCATATCCATCAACATAACAATCAAATCCAAGCACATTGGTTAGCCCTGTAGTAAGCGAAATATCACTTAAAGCTGTGATCATAATGAGTTCGTTAAGAATGGATATCTGATTGGAAATCTCAAGAATCTCCTTTGCTGTCTGAATTTCAAAACAAAACTCTTGGCTGAAATCACTCAGCCTCGATCTCTTAATCCTATGCCAAAGTTCCTCAGCCTTTCCTGTTAATTGTTTCGCATAGAATAACTCGCTAAAATCCCGCCAAGGTTCACGATCCAGCCCACAATAGGAAATTGTCTCTCCACGTGAACCATATATCGGTCGAAGTGTATCGCCAAAAGCTTCACCTACAAATTCAGGTAGCCTTACCACGACATAGCCAAAACTATTATTTATTAAATTCATTTTTTTACCGGTATATGGCCTGTAACTACACCAGGAATGTGAATATGTGGCCCCCCCTCCCAATGATCGGTGTCACGATCATCCCGCACATCACTCCCTACTTCCTTACCCCAATCGAGCAATGTA
>DATBQC010001014.1:0-2553 GCA_036561065.1 Methylobacter sp.
GCATTGGTTTCAAAAGAGGCCAGCTTAATCGATTGCGCCATGCCTTGGGATAATGCAAATATCAGAATGGGATCCGAAGACTCGATTTCAATATGATCTTCAATGATGCGGGTGCTGGGGCAATCGAGAGCGAAAGTAAAGTTGTCTTCCTCTGGGGCAGTTAGCGGGTTTTCAGCATGATCCAATAATAACTGATGCAGTTTGGCCTGCTGCTCTAAGCTGACATTCCAATGCACAACAGCGCCATAAGCAAAGACAATCGACCAGGATTGATCGTCTTCAATCAATAATGCGCCTTTAATAATTCTTATCAGCGATGAGTCCGAAAGCAATCTTGCCAATGCACTGATGTCAAAGCTTTGCGCCAAACAATAGGCTACACATTTTTTTATTGATTGATTTTCAGACATTAAACACCCTCAAAAGTTAAGGTCAGTGTAAAGGCGCACTACGCGCGCCTTTTTCAATACTTGAATAAGTCCTGCTATCTTTTGACGCGCAAGGCACAACCTACAGAAGCCGTTATTGTTCGGCAATTTTTACCAGCCAACCACTTTCGCCATTACATTTTAAAATTTTGCCGGTCACTTTAATATTGATTCTTGCCGTTGTGTTAACCAATTCGGCGGGGAGTTTTCCTTTTACCAGATAAAAAGATTCTTTATCTTCGATAGTTACTTCAACGGGGATCGATTTTACGTCGACTTTAATATGCTTAGGGTTGTCTACATTCATAGCCCAAAAAGAGAATGCTGAGCCCGGCGCTACGGTTGCCATGTTGGCAGGCATAAACTTGCCTAGCTGTGCTTTTACACAGGCACCATCGCTGTTGCCGCCCCTGCTGCTGTTCATGTTGTGTCCGCTATGATGCTCTGAAGCATAGCCTGCGCAGGCATAGCAGGAAGCCATAAAAAAGAGGGCTAATAGTCTTGGTGTTTTCATCAGATTACCTTTCAATTATTATTTTTGTCGTGGCCCGTATAATGCAAGCTTTGACGCGTGGCTAAGGCTGGAAGATTTGCCGGTGAAATCCGCCCGTAGCGCTAATTATATTCATAAATGGCAATTCATCATAAAACATTGGCATAGTCCTGTTCCAGTTGCTTGAAATTCATTGACGACATGAAGCGACTGAAACTCAGCCAGGACGAAAGCCCCATCAGGTCTTTGAACTGCGGCGGCAGAAAGCGCGGCGCAATCACCGTGCCTTCTTCAACCAGATCGACCAGCACTTTCATGTCCTCGATCATTGTTTTTCCGCAAAACAGCAACGGGATACGATCCGGTTTGCCTTTGTTGACTGCCAAACGCATGAAATTATAAGTCAGCACGAAGCCTTTTATATAGGTCAGATCTTTGGTAAAGGGCATGCCGTCGGAACTGCTGCCCCTAAATACCCGGCTGCTAAGCGTATAACTTTCTTCTTTGTCCAGGCCTTTTTCCCTGAAGAAATCGAATATGTCCAAAAAGTCCGCGCCTTCTTCGGCCAGCGTGATCGCGCGCACCCGGTTAATCAGGCGCATCAGCCGGTTCGGCGTGGAGCTGAAGGTCAATATTTCCATCAACACCGCCAATCCTTCCTGGGTGACGGTTGCTGACGGCGGCCCTTTACCGAGAAAGGTGCAATAAGGTTGAGCCAGTCCGTTCAGCGTAGTGCCCAGATGCACCCATATTTCGTGAACCTCAAGCACGCGCAGGTCGCGCATGTTGAATAATGCGTCGGTGCGTAATTTGATGTAATCGGTGCCGGCCGCGGCATCGGCGACAATGCCATCGCTGAGCATGGCGCGTAGGCCTTCGCCGGGGAATACGGCCTGGATTTTTTCATTAAGAATGTCTACCGCATCCTTGGCATTGATGGTCTTGGGTTCTTCGATCAGGAAATCCAGTTGTAATAATTGCGACAGGGTTCCTTCCATCATGCTGCCCAGATCGGCAATGGTCGGGTCGCCGACATGAAAAACGTCCTGCGATGAGCCGTATAATTCCTGGGAAATATTGGAGAATGTCGGTTTTCCTCTGGCCTCCAGCATACGCACTACGTCCAGGTATTCCTTGCAAATTCGGCGCATGATCACGCTGAGCGGGTTGAGCTGGCCGAGTTTGCGCATTAAGTCACGCTCAATCTGGTAAAACTCGTGCTTCTTTTCGTTCGGGTCAAAGCCTAAGGGGCGTTTTTGATAATAATCCGGCGTGACTATCGGCGATTTCTTGCAGTTGCCCTCAAAAAAAGCCTGCTTGATTTGATCGTCCCATTTAATAGCGTCGAGTATCCGTATCGGTTGTTGAGCCTTGACGATCCGATCCGATAGCGCTTTGACTTCGGTCAGGTAAGCGGAGGGTTTAATGGCTTTTTTGCGCATGTGTGTCGTCCATTAGCAGTGCAGTGTTTAGTTCAGTGAAATCAGCTTCAGTATAGCAATAGATTGACAAAGCCCAACGGAATTCCGATCCGGGTAAATTCAAAAAACCGAGTCTGGGTTTATGTTTTTCCTTGCTGTGAAGTCAGCGTTACTGCCGATATGTCTATTTTGTCCAACAGATGATGGATGA
>DATBQC010001015.1:0-6616 GCA_036561065.1 Methylobacter sp.
CGCTGTGAGGCACGGAAAGTGATGCGGGTAGCGAGCGAAAGCCGAATAGTCCCTGGGAGCGTACAGGCGCTGGGCGGTTTTTCGAAAAGGAAAACTGCAAAGCATCCCGATAGCGCGTCCCGTCATCTGAGAGCCGGAAGCGTAGCCTTCCTGCGACGGGGACAGCCAGGGCCGCCGAAGGCATTCACCGCGCTGGTGGAGTGGAAAATCGGTCATGGACGGCCTATTTTTATCTCACGGAAGCCAGCGCTCCCCGATCCATTCCTTACCTTACAAACTAACCACCCGCACCATACACGACAAACCTTCGGTTGCGGGAAAACAAATTTCCTCATGTTCATCGGTCATTTTCCAATAGGAAATCAGCGAGCAAGGATAAGAAGGCGCAGTAAACTCCACGCTTAAAATTACCGAATCGCCCGACAGCGTTTCGGGAATATCGATAATACGCCTTGTCGGTATCAGTCCGCGCCGAGCTTCAGGTGCAGCAATAAGGTCGGAAACAAGAAGAATATCTGCCTTCCTATCCATACAGACCAATTTCCGTCCCACCCAATTAACATGGCCGATATTCTGAATCTCCCAAACCTTGGTAAACACCTGACCGGTCAACACCGTTGTATTATCGGGAATTGTCACATCCTGAACAAAGCCGCTGGCATCAAATCGATACTTTGCCGAAGTCGTAGAAAATTTAGGCAACTCCAGCTGATGCAGCAACTCCCGAAATAACACCATCGGATGCACTTGTAGCGCCTTTGCCAAAGCAACCAGCGTTGAAATTTTTGCCTGTTCTGTCGTCCCATCCAGCAAACCATATAACCCTTGCCGGGAAATGCCCGTCTGCCTGGCCAGTTCGGACATACTCAAGCCAAGCGTGCTGGCGCGTTGTTTGACATATTCGGAAAATTCGTAGGCAGGCATAGAAGCAAAATATAGAAAAGCGATGAACCTGTCAACTCAACTTGACAGGTAAGTTGTTAGGATAGCGCCTCAGTCCAGATTGAGGCGTTCGCTAATAGATATGCAGTAAAACTATCGTGAATGTGCAGACAAAACGAGAAATTAAGCCATAAAACCCCAAAAGCATCTTGCCTCTTTTAGTGCGCTTTAAGAAATGTACCCGGCTTAGTGTAGTCACATCAGTTTGATCGCTACCAAGTTTTTTGAAAAATAGGAATCTTAGATGAATAAGAACAGGCTGTTGTTTCTGCTAGCCATAAGTCTTGTTGTGCCATTTGTTGCATTGGCTCAAGAAGACGGTGATGCTTCTCGAATCGAAAAGCGCTTCGAGAAGCCGCCGGAGCCAAAATCCTCCCTGCAACCCTTGCTTTTCCCAATTGGTGAAGAACTCCCGCCGGAAAAAGCGGGTGAGCTTCGTTTTAAGCTCAAGGAACTCACCATCAAAGGAAACACGGCGTTCTCTACCGAAGAGCTGTCGCCGCTTTATACAGAACTTGTCGGCAAGGAAATCACCTTGCTGGATATTTACAAGCTGCGCGATGCTATCACCGCCAAATACGGCAACGCCGGTTTCGGGCTTTCCAAGGCGGTGATACCCGCACAACGCATTCAGACCGAAGGCTTGGTGCGCATTGACGTGATTGAGGGTTTCATTGTCGACGTGATTATCGAAGGCGGAAGCAAAGACCAGCAAGCATTCCTGCATCACGCGATTGAGGAGATCAAGGCCGAACGGCCACTCAACGTTCGCACCTTGGAACGCTACCTGCTGCTGGCCAATGACCGGTTCGCGATCAAAGTAACGTCTACCATGAAGCCGTCTGACAAAACACCGGGTGCTTCAATCCTGATCCTGAAAGTAGAGTCAGCGCCAAAATTGGAAGGCGGAACCAGTATCGATAACCGTGGCACCAGGGCGGTAGGCGCCTATCAAATCAACGCAAACTTTGCCGTCAATGGTCTTGGCGGACGCGCCAGCCAGACCGCTTTAAACTATGCTACGGTGGGAGAATTGAGCGAGCTGCAATATTACGCCGTCTCCCATACCGAGGTGTTGAACAAAGAAGGCACCTCCCTTGTTTTTAATTATGGCACCAGCACATCCAAACCCGGTACGCCTTCCCTTCGGCTCCTCAACTACGTCAGTGATAGCGAAACCTGGTCGCTGAATCTGGCTCATCCCTTTATTCGCACTCGCCAGCAAAACCTTTCCGCTCATGTCAAATACGAGCAGAAAGATACAGAGGCCAAATCTTTGAGCGCGTTAACCTTGCAAGACAAAATCCGCTCTGTCCGGGTTGGCCTGAATTACGATAAGGCGGATGCCTACGAAGGGATCAACCAAGCGCTTATTGAATACCATTTCGGTATCGATGGCCTTGGCTCTACCGATTCCACGAATCCGCTCAAATCTCGCGCCGACGGCAAATCGGACTATCGTAAGCTGACTACCAATCTCTCGCGCAAGCAGGAGCTTAGTTACTTATCGCCATTACTCAGTAAATTCTCCATCAATGCCGCTTTGATGGGTCAGTATTCCAGTGGTGGACTGCTTTCCGCAGAAGAGTGCGGCATAGGTGGACAGCAATTCGGTCGCGCCTACGATTATTCGGAAATTCTGGGCGACAGCTGCTTGGCTGGCAGCCTTGAATTGCGCTTTACGCCGAACACCGATGGCACACCCTTAAAATACACCCAGTTCTACAGTTTTTATGACGGCGGGACGACTACCAACAACATGCCGCTAAGCGCCACAGACCCCAAGACCAAAAACCTGACATCGACCGGCTTGGGCGCTCGCTTCGGCCTGGGACAATACGTGAGCGGCTTCATTGAAGGCACATTCCCCCTGACCCGTGTCGTCGCCAACGAAGGTAACAAAGACGCCCGTATTTTCGCCAGCATCTCCGCGAGATTCTAACCATGAAAAAATCAGCCCACATAAAGTTTCTTGTTCTTGCACTTTCAGGTATTGAGTTGTCTAGCCTATCAACAACTGACGCGCTGGCAAATCCGCAAGATGGCCAAGTGGTCGCCGGAAGTGCCGCCATCACCCAGGAAACCCCGAACAAGGTCGGCATTACCCAGACCACCGACAAAGCCATTATCGATTGGAACAGTTTCAGCATTAAGGCCAACGAGCAAACCCAGTTTTATCAACCCTCAGCCAGTTCCGTAACCTTAAACCGCGTCGTCGGCGTAGATCCGTCGGAAATTCTCGGACGCTTGACCGCCAACGGTCAGGTCTTTCTGGTTAATCCCAACGGTATCTATTTCGGCAAGAACGCCCAGATCGACGTGGCGGGACTGGTTGCCTCCACACATAACATTCGCAACGAGGATTTCCTCGCCGGGCGTTACAACTTCAATATTCCGGGCAAACCCGGAGCCGCAGTCATTAATGAAGGCACGATCAACATTGCCGACACCGGCATCGCCGCCTTTGTTGCGCCGTCAGCTGCGAACCGTGGCGTGATCGTCGCCAAACTGGGCAAAGTGGTGCTGGCTGCCGCCAATGGCTTTACGCTGGATTTCCACGGCGACGAGTTGCTCACTTTCCTCGTCAATGACGAAGTCGCCAAGACCGCTTTCGATCTCGAAGGCAAACAACTCACCTCCTTTGTCGAAAACGCCGGGCGCATTGAAGCGCAAGGCGGCTATGTGCTGCTGACCGCCAAGGCTGCCGAGAATGCGATTCACAGCGTTATCAACCAGAGCGGCACCATTGAGGCGACAACAGTCGGCACCCATAACGGTGAAATTATCCTCAATGCCGGTAAAGGCAGTCTCAGTGTTTCAGGAACGCTGGACGCCTCGGCACCGAATGGCGGCGATGGCGGCTTTATTGAAACGTCCGGCGGGCATGTCGCGATTGATCCGGCGACGCGCATAACCACGGCTGCGCTTTTCGGCAAAACAGGTCGCTGGCTGATTGACCCTACCGATTACACCATTGCCGCCAGCGGCGGGGATATTATCGGATCGGCCCTTGCAAACTATTTAAGCGCGAGTAACGTCGAAATTCAAACGCTGGCTACGGGTAGTAGCGGCAATGGCGACATCTTTGTCAATGACAGCGTGACCTGGAATACGCTTAACAAGCTGACTTTGACTGCTCATCGTAATATCTATGTGAATGAGGCTATTAACGGGACGGGGGGCGGCAGCGTCAAGCTGCGGGCTGACAGTCTGGGAACAGGTATTGGCACAGTGGCTTTTAGCGGTAATGGACATATCACCGTGAATAACGGGGCAGCAGTGGGGATTTATTATAACCCGGTGAGTTATACAGATGCTGCAACAAAGGTAGATAAGTATGTATTCCCATTCAACCCATTCTGGAATTTTGTGACAAGTGATAATAATTTGATGACGGCCTACATGCTGGTAAATAGCGTCAACCAGTTACAAGCAATAAATACCAACCTTACAGGTAACTATGCCTTAAGTCGTGATATCGATGCTTCCGACACGGTTAACTGGAACGGCGGTGCGGGCTTTGTACCAATTGGTAGTTTTTACGGCACGTTCAACGGGCTAGATCACGTCATTTCCGACCTTGTCATCAATCGGCCTAGCATGGACTATGTGGGCTTATTTGGCGTTACTGGAGATACTTCCCAGATTCAGGATATAGGATTGGTTGGTGGTAGTGTGAGCGGAAGTACCTTCGTTGGCGGATTGGCTGGAATGAACACTGGTGCGATTAGAAACAGCTATGCTTTGGGTAATGTGAGCGGTAATGTAGAGATCGGGGGACTGGTGGGGAGGAACAACAGCCTAATTAGTAACAGCTTTGCCACAGGCAACGTGAGCGGCATTAACTACATCGGTGGCCTAGCGGGAGTTAGCTTCGCTGGTGCGATTAGCAACAGCTATGCTTTGGGTAACGTGAGCGGTAGTGCACGCATCGGAGGACTGGTGGGGCAAAACGAATCAAGCGATATTAGTAATAGCTATGCTACGGGTAACGTGAGCGGTACGGGCGAATACATCGGCGGTCTAGTAGGATGGAATAATTCAGGCACAGTTAACAATAGTTACTCTATAGGGAGCGTTAGCGGAACTAACTTCTACTCTGGTGGATTGGTTGGCTATTCAAGCTGGGGGGGCACCGTCAATAACAGCTATTGGGACACTGAGACTTCAGGGAAGGCAACAAGCTCAGCAGGCACAGGGCTGACCACCGCCCAGATGAAACAACAGGCAAGTTTTTCCGGTTGGGATTTTTCCAATACCTGGCAAATTGCTGAGGGCGTTTCCCGCCCAGCATTAAAGGTCGCTGTCGTTCAGCCTGTGACTGTGTTGACACCAAGTGGGAATGTTATCCCTCCACCCAACTCGTTTCTCGGGCTTGATGCCGACGCGCTTTACGCCGCCGTCATTAACAATAATTTGGCAAATTCGTACAGCACCGCCGCAAATTGGCTCGCACTCAAGACCGGCAATGGCGGAAATGCGACTCAGACTCAAATTACAGCCGACATTATGCTCAACTCGTACAACCGGTATAGGGCATTTAGTGGGCAGGCTTTAGCGGATAAGCTGTACCAGGATGTTGTAAACCATTTTTCGCTTGGTGGAATAACCATCACCAACGATAGCGCGAACCTCCTTTGGAAAGGTTCCTACGGCGGCACGCTTCAGGCCGGGGCTGCGCAGGTTGACGCGAATATCATGGCGCAGAGCTTCAATTATTACGCCACCACTGATAAAAGAAGTGGGTATGGATTGTTCGCCGACATCCTCAGAGGCTCCGTGACGCTGCCGGGCATCGGTCAGCAGGCAATCACCAACGACCCGGACAATCTCGTCTGGAGGGGTATTTACGGCTGGAGCGGCGGCTTGCAAGCGACAGAGGCGCAGAAAATTGCCAACAACATGAAGAATGCTCGGGAGAACTATTACACCCTTTCCAGCAGGTTGCTAAATGCAGTTAATGCCGGAACGATTTCAGCCAACGACGAAGATTACCGATGGGTCGCATTAAAGGACGGTTGGGGCAGCAGTACGCTTTCTCTGTCCGCAGTTCAACGGGCGGTGCTCGACGGTCTTTCTCGTCAGGCCGCAAGCAAGGATGTTATTGTTGTTTCACCTGATGTAATAAAAACTCAGGATTATGTAGTGCTGTCACCGTGGTTGCACTTGGGCCAACTTCCGAAGCCGAAGTCTGGTGATTCAACCACGTGTACTGCGGGTGCCTTTATTTGCGGTGGGGGCGACTTAGGTAACGGAGACGGGGTTGATAGTGGTAATGGAACATCGACAACGGGTGCAGGGTCTACAGTGCCGACGGGAAATATTCAAAAGGTAACTATTCCTTTTTCCAGCTCCTCTGACGATCTTTCGAATATTGAGAATGACATTGTTATCATCGTAAAAAAGGCAGCGGAAGTGGCGGAAGCGTACCCGGAAGAAATAGCGAGAGAATATGTAACGAAGGCAGCAACGATTGTTTACAAGAATCTAATGTCAGGAAGATCTATCCGCCAAGCATTACAAACCATGAAAAATGCTATGGGGTCTGCCATAACGAAGGGGTCTATCCTAGAACAAGGGATAAAAAATGCGCATCCGTCGATTTTTGATATTGGAGGGTTCTTGTGTGACATGACCTCGGCAAATGTAGGACGAATTAAAATCACAGCGCCCG
>DATBQC010001016.1:0-2544 GCA_036561065.1 Methylobacter sp.
AACGGCAAGAGCGAAGACGACAATCTCGAAATCAGCCGCTGGGGCGATATTCCGAGTTTCGATTTTGAACCCAAAGACCATGTCGATTTAGGCGCAAAAATAGGCATGGATTTTGAGCTGGGAGCCAAAATTGCCAGCGCAAGGTTTGTTGTATTAAACGGGCCGCTGGCGCGTTTGCAACGGGCTATCATCCAGCTGATGCTCGACACCCATACCGACGAACACAGTTACATCGAAACCTACGTGCCTTTCCTAGTCAATGCCGACAGCTTGCGCGGCACAGGTCAGTTGCCCAAGTTTGAAGCCGACCTGTTCAAGGCCAGCGACGATCCCGCTTTATACCTGATTCCGACCGCCGAAGTGCCGGTCACCAACATCGTCAGGGACGTGATTATCGAGGCAAAAGACCTGCCGCTTAAGTTCGTCTGTCACAGTCCCTGTTTCCGTAGCGAGGCCGGTGCTTACGGTCGCGACGTAAGAGGCATGATCCGTCAGCATCAATTCGAAAAAGTTGAGATCGTGCAAATCGTAAAGCCGGAAGATTCAGCCAAGGCTCATGAGGATTTAACCAATCATGCCGAAGCTATTCTGAAAAAACTCAACCTGCCTTATCGCAAGATGTTGTTATGCGCAGGCGATACCGGCTTTTCATCAAGCAAAACCTACGACCTGGAAGTCTGGCTGCCGGGACAAAACACTTATAGGGAAATCTCATCGTGCAGCAACTTCAAAGACTTCCAGGCGCGTCGCCTGCAAGCGCGTTGGCGCAACCCCGAAACCGGCAAGCCTGAGTTGGCGCATACCCTGAACGGCTCCGGCCTGGCTGCGGGCAGAACTCTGATTGCGGTCATGGAAAATTATCAGGATGCCGAAGGACGTATTCATATTCCTGACGCATTGCGTCCTTATATGGGCGGGTTGAAAATTATTGGCTAGTATCAGCGATTGTTCATGCAGAATGGGATGGAGGGCTAAGCGTCGAAGTGCAATCTTGGTTATTAAGCAGGTATTCAGTTTACTTATGAGAAAGTAACAGCAACTCAGCAACTTTCCAAGAAAGGAGTTTTATATGTTCAGAGTGGCAAAAATCATAACACTTAGCTTATTATTTTCATCGGTTGCTTTAGCCGATGATGATGATCGGGATGATTACCGAGGTGGCTATGTGCGTGAATACTATCCTGCTTATTACCAGCCGGTTGCGCCAGGATATTACCGGGAAGAAATCGTCTATGTTCCTGAAAGAGTCGTAGAATATGTGCCAGTACCGCCTCGTTATTATGCACCGCCTCCACCTCCACCCCGTTACGGCTACGATCAGCGTTCGCCACAAGGTTTGCTTGGCGGTGTTGTTGGCAGTGTGGTGGGGTATGAAATGGGGGGTGGAAACCCTTTAGCAACCGGTATTGGCGGTGCTGCGGGTGCTTGGTTGGGTAATGGAAGCTATTAATCAACAATATTGGATCCCGAGAAAAAACATGAACACGACTTGTATTCGTTCGATAGCAGTAATCTTTATACTTACTTTAATGAGTGGCTGCGTTGGCTACTCTTACCCATATGGGCATTATTCTGCACCGAATGGATATGGCTATGGTGTTCGGTACCCCAGACAAATGTCATATGGAAACTATGGCTATAGCAATTATCAGCCTTATCGAGGACATGACGAATACCATGAACGTGGGGAATACCGCGAACGTGGATATGGTGGCGGTGGTAGAGGTTATGGACAGTATCGGCGTCATCATGACGATGATTAATTAATCATACGAAGCTTTTTCAAATATTTTAACAGGTAAACATGATGCGATCGAAATGGATAGGATGGGTGTTGAGTATTTGGATGGCTTACTCACCCGTCACATGGGCGGACAAGCTGGCTGATTTAAAACAACGGGCGGAGCATGGCGATGCTGTTGCCCAAACCGATTTGGGAACAAAATACGCTTTAGGCAGTGAAGTCGCAAGGGATTACCGTCAGGCTCAAAAATGGTTCCAAACCGCTGCAGAACAAGGCAATGTACTTGCTCAGTATAATCTGGGCTTAATGTATGCGCACGGCGAAGGCATGCCGGCCGATCTTAAAGAAGCGGCGAAATGGTTTCTAAAATCGGCTAAACAAGGCGATGTACCGGCACAATTCAACTTGGGTTTGATGTATGCCAATGGGGATGGTGTAGCCAGGCATTATGAAGAAGCGTTCAAATGGTTTCGGAAGGCTGCGGAGCAAGGGCATTCTATTGCTCAGGTTGATCTCGGCCTGATGTACCTTCGCGGTGAAGGCGTAGCGAAAAATCCTGATGAAGCTGCAAAATGGTTCAGATCGTCGGCGGAGCAAGGTAATGCCATAGCCCAATACCATTTAGGTTTATGCTATTTCGAGGGCGAAGGTGTTTCAAAGGACGATCATGAAGCCTATTCATGGTTTGCGCTGGCTGCGGCTCAGGGCGATGACCAAGCGCATGTGCTGCTAGATAAACTCGAAACAGAATTAACGCCGCAACAAATCGCTGATGCACAGAAACGCGCAGCTGAATGGCA
>DATBQC010001017.1:0-6316 GCA_036561065.1 Methylobacter sp.
CCTGATTGCGGCTCATTAGAGATCAATTTAGGGACATCAACGATACGTACTAATTATGAATCGTTAAACCTACTCAGCTCAGTGTTAAATCATGCCAAAGTACGGATTGCCCAAATACAAAATGCGTCTCCAGCAAATGGCAACAGCCAACAAATAAAGAGGATGAGCCGTGTTCACTAAAACGATCTTCCCCGTAGCCAACTTCTATTTTTTGGAAAGCAATCCCGCCCCCATGTTGAAAAATATTTCTTACGCTGGAGTTACGCGTATCGATAAGTACTCATGGGTTACATTAGGCCTGGTGCTATGCGCGCATCTGGCGGTGTTTGCGGCATTGCGTCCGCAACCGCAGTCTTTATCGATTGAGCCTATCCCTGACCCCATCATGGTTAGCTTGCTGAGTGAATCGCATACAACGCCACAAAAGCCGATGGCGCCAGCTACATCCATAGAGAAAGTACAAAAGCCCGTCAAAAAGCCGATCAGTAAACCTGTTGCTCCACTTATAAAAGAAACACGTCTGCCACTCCCCATGGAACAAACATCCGTGCCAACAGTAGCGACAAGCTCAGCCGCTACTGAACCAGCATCCAAGACAACAAGCAGCAAGCCTGCCCTGAGCGTTACCGAAGAGGCAACTGACACAAAGACATACCAGTCGCCTAACTTCAATGCCGCTTATTTAAATAACCCGGCACCCGATTACCCGTCAGTCTCGCGGCGAATGGGCGAACAAGGCCTGGTGCTGCTGCGCGTACAGGTAACTGCGAACGGTGCAACCGCTTCTGTCGAACTGCAAACCGGCAGCGGTTCGGATCGCCTCGATCAGGCTGCACTGGAAGCCGTCAAAAAATGGCGGTTTGTTCCGGCCAAACGCGGCGAACAACCGGTCAGCGCATCGGTGACAGTGCCGGTCAGCTTTTCAATAGAAGGATAAAACCATCATGCAAACAGAATATCTCTTAGACAACCTGAAATTCATCAGCCAAGGCGGCGCAGTTTCCGTTACCGTGGCGGCAATGCTGTTAGCCATGTCCATCGGGAGTTGGACGTTAATGGTCATAAAAGCGATAGAGGCACGACGATTGAAAAGCAGCAGCGCGATTTTCTTGACGCGTTTTTGGCAGGATTCGTCCATGAGCGAAAATTTAAAGGCAGAGGAAAACCCGTTTGCGCGTCTTGCCATGCAAGGCATCAACGCTGCCGAGCACCATAGACGGTATACAGCGCAACTCTTGGCGAAACGCGTAGCTGCGGCCTACAAGAATGGTGAAAGTACCGCGTTGCAGGAACATTCGCGGCACGATGAGTTTATTGCTCAGGCGTTACGTCGCGTCATTGGTCAGGAAGCCATGCGATTGGAAACGGGTCTCACCTTATTGGCGTCGGTGGGCAGCATTGCCCCGTTCATCGGACTGTTTGGCACTGTATGGGGAATTTATCACGCACTCGGCAGCATCGCCGTCGGCGGTCAAGCGACAGTAGACAAAGTGGCGGGCCCGGTCGGCGAAGCGCTGATCATGACAGCATTCGGCCTAGCAGTCGCCATCCCCGCCGTACTGGCCTATAACGCTTTGGTACGCGACAACCGCGTATTAATAGGCGAAATAGAAACTTTCGCCCACGATCTGCATACTTATCTGATCACCGGCGTACCGCTGGCAACCCTGCAACTTACCTCAAAAGAGGTTCAATTATGATGTCTTCAGGCGGATTCGGCGGCGATAATCACCATACCCAGCCGATGGCGGAAATCAACACGACGCCGATGGTAGACGTGATGCTGGTGTTGCTGGTCATTTTCATCATTACCGCACCGCTGTTGACCCACTCAATCAAAATCGACCTGCCGCAAGCCTCAAGCCAACCTAACCAGGAAAAACCCGACGCCGTCACCCTGTCGGTTAATGCGGAAGGCAAACTGTTTTGGAACGATGCGCCATTTGAAGAGGCTGAACTCGCCGCTCGACTGGCGACAGAGGCGCAAAAAAAGCCGCAACCCGAGTTGCATTTACGCGCCGATAAGAAAACAAACTATCAGCAATTGGCAATGGTCATGTCCGCTGCACAAAGCGCAGGAATAGAAAAACTCGGATTTGTTACCGAACCGAATACAAAAAAATAACAAAACCGGTTTACGCCTCAGTGCGTAGGCCACGAATATTCAGCCAGCCATCGCCTTTTGTGTGACCAGCCAGCCAACAACGAGCTAACCATTACAAGCAAGGTGACTTATGAATAATTACAAGAATCGATCGTTAAAATCGGCTATTGCCGCATCATTGAACGCACCGCCTACTTCAAAAAGAAGCACGGGAGTGAAATGGCAACTGGGCGCGTTATTACCGCTAGGATTGGCATTAAGCACCATGGCCATGGCTGCCGATCCTGTTTCCAAAACACCCGCCGCTGAAGAGAAAGAGCTAACCCTGCCTACTGTCAAAGTAAAGGCCTCGCGCGAGAAAAAGCCCAACCTTACCAAGGGCTATCAAGCCAAAAGCAACTCAACCGCAGTCAAGACCGACACGGCCCTGATCGACCTCCCGCAATCAATCACCGTTATCACGCAAGAATTGATCAAGGATCAAAACATGCAGAGCATAGCCGAGGCGACTCGCTATGTGCCCGGTGTCGGTACCGCTCAAGGGGAAGGCAACCGGGATAACCCGATTTTTCGCGGCAGCAGTTCGAATGCAGATATGTATGTCGACGGCATCCGCGACGACGTGCAGTACTTTCGCGATCTTTACAATATCGAAAGGGTCGACGTGCTGAAAGGCCCTAATGCGATGGTTTTCGGCCGCGGCGGTTCAGGCGGCTTGATTAACCGCGCCACCAAGCAAGCCAACTGGAGCAATGCCCGCGAAATGAATTTTCAGGTCGGTTCCTTTGATAAATATCGGGGCACAGGGGACGTCAATCAAGCCGTTAACGACAACGTTGCCGTGCGCCTCACGGGCATGTGGGAGAATTCCCGCAGCTACCGTGACGGCTTCGATGCCGGACGCTGGGGCGTTAATCCTACATTATCCTGGCAGCCCAGTGAGCAGACCAAAGTATCGCTAGGCTATGAGCATTACGACGATAAAAGAACTGCGGATCGGGGCATTTCCTCGTTTGGAGGCCGACCGGTCGACACCGATGTCTCTACTTTTTTCGGCGACCCGAACCGCAGCCAGACCACAGCAACGGTCGATTCTTTCAAGGCAGTGCTAGACCATGACTTCGGCGGAGGTGTATCGGTTCGCAACAGCAGCCGTTACGCTAGCTATGATAAGTTCTATCAGAATATCTATCCGGGCGCGGTCAATGCCGCCGGCAACCAAGTCGCGATTCAGGCCTACAATAACGCTAACCAGCGCGAGAATTTATTTAACCAAACCGACCTGACTTTTTCATTGAACACCGGGCCTTTCAAGCACAAATTTCTGACGGGTATGGAATTTGGCCGCCAGGAAAACGATAACTTCCGCAATACCGGTTATTTTACCGCTGTGGGCGCTAACGCTACGTCGGTCAATGTTTCCTTGGCGAACCCAAGATATAACGGCCCCGTCACCTTCCGGCAGAGCGCCACGGACGCGAACAATCACGGAGTTACGAATATCAAAGCCGGCTATGTGCAGGATCAGATCGAGTTAACTAAACATTGGCAGGCCATTATGGGGGTACGATACGACCGCTTCGAAGTCGATTTCACCAATAACCGTAATGGTCAAACTATTGCCACGACTGACAATCTCTTGTCTCCACGCGGCGGTTTGATCTACAAACCGTTCGACAACTTCTCCCTGTATACCAACTACAGCATCGCCTATGTGCCGAGGGCGGGCGACCAGTTGGCATCGCTTACGCTGACTAATGCAGCGCTGAAACCGGAAGAATTCAGAAATTACGAAGTAGGAGCGAAATGGGATATTCGCCCCGATCTGTCGGCAACGCTGGCCTTGTATCAACTTGACCGCCTCAATGCACTTGCCACCGATCCCAATAATCCAGCGGTGTCGTTTTTAGTCGACGGTCAGCGTACGAGGGGTATAGAACTGGGCTTGAGCGGCAACATTACCGATGCCTGGAAGGTCATTGGCGGCTATGCCTATCAAAACGGCGAAATCACCAAAAGTATTTCAAGCGCCGCATTAGCCGGCGCCACCCTGGCACAGGTACCGAAGCACACCTTCTCGCTGTGGAACCGTTATGACATTACCCAGCAATGGGGCGTGGGTCTAGGCTCGATATACCGCAGCAAAATATTTGCGGCCACCGATAATCTGGTCACCCTGCCCGGCTTCCTACGCTTCGATGCGGCTGTCTACTACAAGGCTACTAAAAATATCCAATTGCAAGTCAATGTCGAAAACCTGTTGGACAAGAAGTATTACGCTAATGCGGACAACAACACCAATATCACACCGGGTTCGCCGATCGCCGTCAATGCGAGGATCAGTGTAAAGTTCTGAGGCATGGTCTTAGCTGATCAGTACAGATCAAAAAACGGGTTAAAAGCATTATTCACCACGAAGGCACGAAGTACACGAAGAAAAATAATTGATTTTATTCAATGTATTGAAAACTTCGTATCCTTCGTGCCTTCGTGGTGAGTTTTTTAATGTTGTTCAAAATCGAATATTTTCACAGTCTCATACGCCGAATAGTTACAATATTTGCAACAGCTCAGCAGCTAGAAAAACAGAAAGAGAAATAATGGCGAAAATACAAAACTTGAAGACAGCTACGCCGATCCCGCAACCAAAACGTCTGCCGTGGCTCAAATGGCTACGCCGTATCCATGCCTGGGTCGGGCTATGGGGCGCGGCGTTGGGTCTGCTGTTCGGTGTTAGCGGAATTTTACTCAACCACCGGGCGATAATGAAAATTCCGGCGGCGCACATAGAACAATCGCAAATCGAACTGGCATTGCCCACGCCGCCTCCGGCCGATGCAAAAGCTTTGGCAACATGGCTGCAAGCGCAGTTAAGCATCGACCGGGAACCCAGCAAGATTTCCACTGAACCGGAAAAAACCGTGACTTGGGGCGGTCAAAACTTCCAGCAACCCAGCCAGTGGCGGGTGGATTTTCACAATCCACAACATTCTGTCAACACCGAATACTGGGTAGGTAATACTTATGTTTCGATAAAGCATCAGGATGCAAACCTCTTCGCATTCATTACCCGATTGCACAAAGGTGTCGGCATGGGTACGGCTTGGGTATTGTTGGCCGATACGCTGGCCGGCGGCCTGGTGTTTCTTTCTCTGACCGGGCTTTTGTTGTGGACCAAGCTGCACGGCTCACGCCTGGCTATGGCCGGATTGGGGTTAACCTCGCTTGGACTTGCAGCGTTTGTTGTGCTGAACTCGTTATAATCCATTCACAATACAGCATGCTGATGGATAACACGGCGCATTGTGATTATAGGCCCAACCATTCCGACAGTTAGTTGTCAATACGCAATCGCCCCAGCTTGCGCTCCATCTGAACTACCGACATTATGATATTTGCTGAAAATGCCGCCCAAAATGGCTCAACAGCAAAAAACTATTGGTTCAAATGATATTAATTACGCGAGGAAACGATTATGAAAAATACTTATATTGGTTTGGCCTTGGCTGCTTGCCTAAGCATCGCTTCTACATCTTTGTTGGCAGAGGTTACGCCTGCTCCTGCCGAACATCCCGCTAACATCACTGCGCCTGCTACATCACCTGCAGAACATCAAGAAGCCGCCGCGCTTCATAAAAAACACGCCGAGCACCACAAAGCGATGGCAGAGCATCATAAATCGGTAGCGGCAGAATATAAAAAAGCAGGGCATCCTGAGTTACATAAACATCACGAAGCAATGGCTAAACACCATGAGGAGCTGGCCAAAGAACACGAGAAAGCTGCTGCAACCCATGAAAAAATGGCAAAACCCAAGTAATCCGACATTACTTACGCTGTTATTTTATTAATCAGGACAGACATTGAACTGTCCTGATTTCTCGTAGCGAGAAAGTGCAGGGGTAGATCCGATTACCCTAATTTGTCTGAATATCCATTTCCGGCTCTGAACTCAACTCAACAAAACTAATTCATCCCGAGTTGAAAAATAAGATTATACTTTTCAAAAGTAACCAGAGACGACGCCTAAATATATTTAAAAGCTGGATAACTATGCGAAATCTAACTAAACAACATGCAATATTCAGTTTATTTTTTGCAATATTACTCGGTTTAATCCCCGCTACTAAAGGAGTAGCCGAAGATTTACAACCCCCTCAGCAAGTCATCCAAAGTGTTTCGACACAATTACAGCAAAAACTGAAAGACAAA
>DATBQC010001018.1:0-2497 GCA_036561065.1 Methylobacter sp.
GCTCGAGCAGCGGCAGGATGCCCCGGCCGATGGAGCCAAAGCCGATCAGAACGATGGGGCCGGTGATTTTGCCATGAACGGGCCAGTGCGACATTTTTGCGGGCTCCTAGCGGAATTGGAAATGGTGCAGCGCGTTTAAAAGCAGGGAGGGGCGTTTTAATCAAGTGGGGGGAGAATGAGCCAAGGCGGCGACGCCGAATTTTGCAGGGAGGCGATATCGCAAAGTCCAAGGATGTTTTCAGCACAACGCCTTTGGACAGGTGATATTTGGGAACGATTCTATTAAGGCTATCACCAATCGCTCCCCTCGCGCGCTTCAACGTACCGCGCTAGGCTGTACATAGTGACACCTTCTTTTGTAAGTTATCTAGGACTTGTGAGTGGTCAAATATCGCCCAACGGGGACGGAATATGAAACTAAAAAGAGGATAAAATGACCACATATGCGTTTTGGAATAACAAAGGTGGCGTTGGTAAGAGCTTCCTCTGCTTCGTGGCGGCGGCGGAGTACGCATACAAGCATCCAGGTTCCGATGTTTATGTTATTGACCTTTGCCCTCAAGCAAATGTTTCTGAGACCCTTTTGGGAGGGGCACCAAATAGTCCCGCAGCCATGAATAAATTGCTAGAACGGAAAACCCGTGCAACCGTAGCGGGCTATTTGGAGGAACGCCTTAGCTCGCCATTCAAAATGGTACTTGACATTTCTCCATACGTTACTAGGCCTATCGATTTTAATAAGGCTATTCCAGAGAATCTTTACCTAATTTGTGGCGACAACCTACTGGAAGTTATATCAGAGGCAATACGACAGACGTCTCAACTATCAATCCCAGTTGACGCTTGGAAGCAAGTGTTGTCTTGGATCAAAGATTTAGTTGGCGCACTTAAGGATCAAAGTGGCGACAGGGATACACTTATAATTATCGATTGCAACCCGAGTTTCGCAATATACACGCAGCTTGCTTTAGCTGCTGCAGATTACGTTGTTGTTCCATTTACCGCAGATGACAGCTCCAGGCGCGGTATCGAAAACGTTGTAGCTTTGCTTTATGGCTTAGGAGAAGATCCTCACACAACCACTTATGCAAGATTAAATTTTTCGAAGCGCGCGAAAGAGGAGGGGTTGGATACACCAAAGCTGCATACTTTCGTAAGCAATAGAGTTACGTTGTATGAAGGTCAGGCGAGTAAAGCGTTTAGGGCTATTAGTTTATCTATCAAATCAACACTTGATCGTATTCATAGTAGGCATCGTTCTATTTTTGCGAATCCCAAGAATCTACCGAGCAAGGATTTTGTTAACGATTTTGTTGGCATAGAGGTGCCAGATTATCACAGCGCATGTATTGTTGCCGCTACCACAGGTACGCCGATACACAAAATTAAACCTGGACCGAGGATACTTGGAGGTCAACGCGTTCAATTGAATGCTGGGCCTCTACAGAAGTATGGTGAAGCCCTAGAAAAATTTGTAGATCGGCTTTGAAATGCCGTCAAATGCTGCTGGGACATTTGAAACTTTGGCGAATCGCGTGCAATGTTTTCAGAAAATTGCTTCCGGTAGACGTACATCTTATGGCGAGGCCGAGACGTTACGTCACGCCGCACTAGCCGCCTACGTCGCTGCTTGGGAAGCCTATCTTGAGCAATTAGTTCGTGAATTCTATTCCATAACGGCAAAGCCAATGGTGCCAGATTTTAATGCTATTCATGACATCGCCAGGAGGCGGACGGAACGTGCAAAGGGCGTTTTGGAAAAGTTTAATACACCAAATTTCGAGAACTCACGGGCGCTCCTTGAAGAAAATACTGGTTACGATCCTTATTCAGACTGGACCTGGCCTCGTAGGTCTATGTCTGTAATGCAAGTGCATGAGCGTCTTAACGAAATCTTGAAAGTGCGGCATAGTTTCGCTCATGGTTTTTCTATACCCAGATATTCATGGAATACATTATCAAGTGGACGTTGTGGTTTGAACTTAAACTCAATTGATATGGTTGAAGCCTTTTTTAATAACTTGGTGCGACGAACAGACAAGGGGATGAAAATGCACATTCAAAATGCTTATACGGTTACCCCAAATTGGTGAATTTAGAGCTTCGCTAGGGGCTGGGGCGCGGAGATATGTACCATTCGAAGTGCTGAACTCTACATGCAGCCCCGACCAGCCCCTTCGAACCCGCCTCGACGGCATCCCTCTTCAAATAGAACCGAAAAGAGCTATCCCATAGCCTATTTGATCAAAGACCCTGAAACCAACCAGATCATTCACGAATTCGCCCGGCCGAAGGGCGGCGCATTCTCGGTTCGATCAGCGAGGCCCGGTAGGCGGGCCGCTAAAAAGCGCCGGGTATCAACCGCCATCGCGTCCTCGAACAATAATCCACGTAACCGGGCAGCTTCTCGTTGAGCAACCGCTCCTCGTCGAACAGCCGCCACGCGAAAAAGGGCGCCAGGCCCGCCGCGGCCAGCAGCCCCCACCAGGAGCCGAGC
>DATBQC010001019.1:0-1516 GCA_036561065.1 Methylobacter sp.
TTTATATCGCCAGCATTTTTAGTTGCTGGAAAGAAAAGACCGGCATCTTTTGTAACGCTATGTTGCGCCAAGCAATCTCTTGTGTTTCTGCTTCGTGGGAAATTGGCATGATAAAACATGAGCATACACTAGCTATCGCAAAGACATAGATCATGTACTTTTTATTGCACTTAAAATGCCTATGTTGAAGCGGAGGTTTGCGTTGTGAGGAAAACAACTCTACGAAATGCGTCAGCATTGATGTTGATATTGTTATTGCTCGGACTCGTAGCACTTTACTGGCGATTAAAAGATATTGATCCTGAAGGTGGGTGCAAGGATATAAGTAATTTTTCCCTATGCTTCGATGCGTGGACTAGCGGTTATGACGGCCCGTTAATAAAAAGCTTTCGAAAGTTACCTACTGATCAGGAGCTGATCGATAACCTACAGCGTCACCGAAGTGATTTCGATGAGGCATTGAGCAGGATATTTTCTCGCAGCTTCGGCTTCGCTTTATATCCTGATAAATCCTCCGGTTGGCACTCAAGGGCTGGGCTCGTCTTTGCAAATCGCTGGTGTTTATGGCCCCCTAAAGTTTATACGTCAGCATCGGGACACTTCGATGAGCCTAGACGTAGTATTGAGTGGGCATGGCGATTTCCAATATCAACCACCAAGTATATCAAAGAGGTGGGCAAGGACTGGCCTTGGGGCAACCGACAGAAGGGATATATTTATTTTCCACAGACGGTACCAGAGATAGAGCATGGTCGGCTGATCGGGCCGGTATACAAGACCACACTCTTGGAAACAAAAGCTTCATGGCGAGTTCTTGAGCAATTGGATGAGAGCTGGCCGGACGATTGGGCGCATGACGAGTGCTTGTTGCGTCGTATTGAACCTCATTGGTTCTTATATCTATGCAGAGACATTATAGGAGAATAAACCATGCAATACAGCCAATCAACATTTACATGGATCATTGGGGAAAAAAACAATATCGACAAGGTATCCAACTATTTTGCTACTACTTATCCGGGCCTTAATGATCTTGGTAGCGCAATTGCTGCTCAGATGGCAAAAGAAAAAACGCTGTATGACCAAAGCCCTTTGGCAAATGTTACACAAGATATAACGACTACGTGGTATTCGGACGCGGCGATTCGTCGAGATTTTGCTGACGTCAATACATTAAAGATTGCTAATACCCAAACCACACTTGGGGAGAAACTAGAGTATTCCACATTAAATGATTTGGGATATTCCAACGTCAAGCTACAGACAGCTATTCAAGCGCTGAAGGATGCATCGCCCGCCGACATAAGCGGCCTTGGACTGTCGGGTTATGTAAGTGATTATGCGGCCTTAGCAAACGACTTAGCAACAAACTCTAATGGAGCTGCGGCCAAGATATATGGTTTGGTAATGGCGGATGGCGTTAAGTTCTTTTCAGTCGATCATCCTTCAACGGTTTGGGATAATGCAACCCCACAAGAACAAGATGCTCTCCTAGTCACTTTTGCTTCAGTTGGGC
>DATBQC010001020.1:0-2069 GCA_036561065.1 Methylobacter sp.
GAGACCAATTAGCTCATCGATACGCATATCGAATGGATCATTGAACTCAGACGGCTTTGAAAATTTTATTGTCCTCGTGGAGAGCGACTTTTTTGCGCCGTCTGGACTCAAATATTTAAACAGCCGTGTTTTAGAGAAATCCAATTTAACCATCGAAAGTCCCCGTGTTCCTTTTTATGCGGCCATCCTCGCCGATTTCAACACTCGATAAACGCTGGCGACACCGATTCCAAGTTGGCTCGCGATCCCTTCACGGGAAAGCCCTTGCCGATCCAGTTCAAGGATTTGGTCACTTTTGGCCCGTGCCGTGGGTTTACGACCTTTATATTTTCCTTGCAATTTCGCTTTGACCACTCCCTCTCTTTGTCGTTCCAACATCACCTCGCGTTCAAACTGGCTGATCGAGCCTAAAAGGTTCAGCATCAACCGCCCCGTGGGGTTCGACGTATCTATACCCATGGAGAGGATTCGGAGGCTCACGCCTTTCTTTTCCAACCGGTCGATAATCGCCACCAGGTCGGCAACGGAACGGGCCAACCGACAGATTTTGGTGACGACCAGAGAATCCCCTGACCGAGCGAACGAGATGGCCTCTTCCAAGGCGTTACGAGGGCCGAGGGCGCTGGTTTGCTCTTTCCACAGGCGTTCACACCCTTGAGCTAATAAATCTCGCTCTTGGGCCTCTAGGCCGGCGATCTGGTCGGTCGTGGAGGTTCGGCAGTAACCAATCAGCATGGTCCCTTTTTCCTATCACTGACATCAGACGCATTGTGATATGACTCTATCAAAATGTCAAATTTGATTTTAATGATAGGCTTTTCGGGGTCGCTCCGACCCTGTCACTGGAGCATGGTCTAATGAGGCGATGAAGGTCATTGGTGCAGTTTGTCGAGTTCGCCTCCTCTTCGTTTTGAATCGAAACTCGGGCGTAACCCTGTCAGGCAACGATCACGTTATTTGGATAGTTCTCGCTGAACGCGCTCTCGAAGGGCCTTTTTCAACACAAATGAAACAGGGGGAGACGACCAAAAACCTTTCGCCTAGCTGTCTCGGTGGCGTATAATAAAAACAGGCGCAGTGTTTCTCGTTCGCTCCTCCACCGGCACACCATGACTCCGAGAGGACATCCTTAGATGGCCATCCGCTACCAAATATTCGTAAGCTCTACGCATTTAGATTTGAAAGCTGAGAGAGAGAGCATCATTAATGAACTTAATAAGGCGGGGTTTATCGCAGTTGGGATGGAGCAGTTCCCGGCAACGGACGAAGAGCAAATGGAATACATAAGACCAATAATTGATGAATCTGATTATTATATCGTAATAGTGAAAGGTAGATATGGCTCGGCAGATAGTAATGGCGATAGCTATACAGAAAGAGAATTTAGATATGCTGTTGAGTCAGGCAAGCCGGCTCTTGCGTTTATATATGGGGATCGGAAGTCTCTCAACATATCAGACACTGATGACGACCCAGAGAAAATGAGAAAGTTAAAGGAATTTATTTCCGAGCTGGAGTCAAGACGTATAGTAAAATATTGGAAGGCAGTTGATGAGCTTGTTGCCTCCGTCAAAGATTCAATCAACGCCATCGTTCGACGTAAGCCAGGAACGGGCTGGGTTCGTGGTGACCAAGCGATTGATCCGAACGTGTACAAAGAATTAGAGCAACTCAGAAAGGAAAATGTGTCCTTAAAAGAGCGCGTAGGTGATAACAAAATGAAGCTTTCATTCCCAGAAAATATCGCTCACGGGGCAGACTTATTTAATATACAATATAGGTACACGAAAGCAGAGAATAAGGTATTGGAGTCACGTAAAATCGAAACGATATTTACGCACTCCGACGTATTTTCGTATCAAATAACTTGGGATCAAATAATAGATTTGATTACAGAGTATTTGTACACTGAGGAAGAAGAGGGTGCTATATCTCGTCTTATATTGTCATATATTTACGGGAAATGCGATAAAAAGGCTGAGTTTTCTAACTATAGTATACAGTTGCTTGGTGAGCCAGTCCGTCAAATTCGGTATCAGCTTGAACGACTTGGTATTATTACGACGTTT
>DATBQC010001021.1:0-4294 GCA_036561065.1 Methylobacter sp.
ATACGGTCCTGTCACATCAAAAACCAATGATGACGCCGCCAATTCCCCCAATAAATCTTTGGTCGAATATCTGCATGGGGCGCGGACATCATGACAGACCTTTGCCTTCCGCCGCTGCCGCCGCCCCTCTTTGACATGAGGCGAATGATTGAAGACCCAAAGCTCATGGGCAAGCAACTTGCGGGCGAAAGCTGGCAAAAACACAAAACCATTTTGCTTGTTTCGGAAGGCGAGGAACTCAGCCGCAAAGAGGCAGATGATTACAAGGAAATGTCCGGTGGCCGTGATTACGTCCCTGGCATTCGACCCGATGAAATCTGGTGGTGCAAAGGCCGAAGGGCAGGCGGCACGATTACAATGGCGATCAAAGCCGCGTATGTGGCTCTTGCTCATGGCCATGCCATCAACGCCAGATTAGCACCCGGCGAACGTGCCAGCATTCCAATGCTAGGTTCCGTGAAAATCCAAGCGAGGAAAGGCCATCAATATCTATCCGGCATTTTTCAACATATTGAACTGTTTCAGGAGTATTTGCAAGGCATCACGGCTGAAACCATTTCGCTCAACAACAACATCGATTTTGAAATTCGCGTCAACGATTTCAAAAGCATTCGAGGCATCACTTCGCCGCTCGCAATCATCGATGAAATCGCTTTCTTTGATCAACAAAATTCAGCGAATCCCGACAGCGAAGTTCTGAACGCACTAAGGCCATCGCTGGCAAGTCTGCGTGGTCAAATGATGATTGTTTCGAGCCCATACGCGCGAAACGGCGAACTCTTTATAAATTACCAAAAATACTTTGGGCCGGAAGGCGATCCTCTCGTTGTTTTCGTCAAAGGCAGCACGCGATATTTCAATCCAACCATTGACGAAAGAATCGTTCAACGCGCCACCGAACGCGATCCATTGTCCGCCCGTTGTGAATTTGGTGGTGAATTCCGCGATGATTGCGAGGCGTTTATCAACAGAGAACTGATTGAAAGCCTTGTGGTGCCAGACCGTATCCGGTTGCCTTATGATCGCAATGTTTCCTATCAGGCTTTTGTGGACCCGAGCGGCGGTGGTGCGGATGGTTTTTGTTTGTCTATTGCGCACATGGAACGCGATGAAAAAATCATCATCGATGTGCTTGACGAAATTCAGGGCGGCAATCCAGAGGTTGCCGTTGCGCGTCATGCCCAAACGATTCTTGCCTATGGCATGTGCGAATGCACCGGAGATAAATATGCGGGCCATGTCTATGAAAATTTGTTCCGCAAATATGGCGTCCAATATCGCTTTGCGGAGCACTCAAAAACCGAACTTTATGGCAATGCGTTACCACTAATGAACGCATCAAGAGTTGAGCTTTTGGACCACAAAAAATTGGTCGATCAACTCGCCGGATTGGAACGCAGAGTGCCGCGCGGCTCTAATCGTGAATCAATCGACCACAAACAAATCGCCGGTTGCCACGACGACTGTGCCAATGCAGTGGCTGGAGCGATTGTGATCGCCAGCGCCAATTTGAGTTGCCTTCAATGGATGGAAGATTGGTCACGCAATGGCGACTCAATCATGCTCAGCACGTTTGGGGATCGAAGCCCCAATGATTATGCCGGACTTGCGCGGTTTTGGCGCTGAAATTGGAGTTGAAACGCCATGAAAAGCATTCTCTGCACCGCTCACCCCGGCATCTTCGTTCCTTGGCCGCAACTTCCCGCGCACATTCGCAAGACGGTGCCACACCTTGCGCCGAAAACATGCGTGACGTGTGATGCCGCCAAACCCAAAATCGACCCGCTGTTTTTGACCCTCGCCCATGCCGCCGTGGAATCGATGTCACGCCGCATGGATCATGTGGAGCAACATTTCGCCCGTCAAAAAGATTTGACAGAGCAAGGGCTGTCTCCTGCCGTCATCGTCGCCAACGCCGCTGCCAAAGCCGCCCAACTTTCCGCTGAATTGTATCGCGATAAAATCGACAATGTCGTTGCCGAGCATCGCGAAAAAAAAGCCGACCAAGCGTATCGCATGGCACATGGCGATCCTTCCGAACCGCGCCAAAGTGATCCGCCAGTTGATGATAGACAAAAGCACATGCGGTTGGATTCTAGCAGCGGTTCAAACGCACAAAAAAGCGAAACGCACCCAACTGGCGATGCCTCCAATTTTATGACTCTTGAACAGGTCAAAGCCGCGTTTGCCGCCCGTAAGGCGGAAAGGGATGCAGAGCAAGCCGCTTTCATGAGGGAGGCCCGTCAAAACAAAAATTTCAACGACAACCAGCACGCCCTTGTAAAATCGATGCGTGACCAAATCGCTGAAGGTGTGCGCCAGCGTTGGGGATAAAGCAGTTGGATGACATTGAGTTTCTCCTAATCTCTGCCGCGCTGATCGTTGGGTTGGCGCTCTGGCTTCGTTAAACCGTGCATTGGATTGAAGATGATGAATGTTGCAATCAAAGAACCCGTTTTTGATGTGGAAGCCGCAAGAAAAACGTTGCGGAACGCCATCGCTGTCCGCTTGGCTTGCGCAAGAGATGTTGAGCAAATCGGCATTGTCATTCGAGACGCCGAACACCGCATCGGCAAAATGCAAAATGACTCAACGGAACTCGTTTCTGTTTTGAATCAGGCCGCGGATTATGCCAGTGCTGCTTTGCGGAGTGGCGATGATCTTGTGCCGCCTGCTGATTTGCTTGTAGCCAAGAAAAAGCACGAACATTTGTTGGAGCAAATCACGTTTGCCGAGGCCGGGTTGCTTTCGTTGAAGGCGCAACTTTCGCAAAAAAAAAATGATTTGGCGGTGTTGGAGAACCGCACCATTGAGGCGCTTGAACCTATCGTGATTGCCGAGGCCGAGGAAATGGCCGACGAATTAATCCTGCTTGAACATCGTGCCGCTGTGGCACGCGCGAAGCTGAATGCCTTCGCACTTAGCGGCACGGGTGGAAAGACTCAAAAATTAGGACCAACCGCTTATCGTGCCTTGAAAGGCCCGCCATCCAATAGTGTCCCGCCGATGTCGAACACTCGGCTTTGGCGTTTCGAACAGGAGGCCAAACGAGTCATCAGTGCTTGGCGAAAGTCACTGGAGGCCGACGCGGGCGCTCGCCTAACCATCGAACAGGAGTAAGCAAAATGACCGAGAAAAAATCGACAAATGACATTTGGCCTTTGATCGCTGCCGCTGGCGAGTTGATTGGTGGTGCCGTGGGTGGCGCTGGAGAAATCGGCGGTGCCATTGCTGGTGGCGCGGCACGTGCTGCTGGCGGTGCCGTTGCAAATAGCATCGCCACGCAGCGCAAAGAGGATGATGACAATAGTGGCACTGGCGATTCACGCTTTTCGCAAGCCCTGAGCCTCGATGCCATCAAACGCGGCAAGTCCGCTTGTGTGAAATGAATTTCAGTTTCGCGAATAGTCATTTCTTCGCGAAAAGCCCAGCCGCCCTGGCGTTGTAAAGGCGATGCAAAGCCGTTTTGATCGTCTTCCACATGATCAAACGGCTCGCGAAATCTGGATCGCATTTTGTGATGATCATCCACGGCGAAACGGATGAAGCCCAAAGACCATATGCGTTTTCTCCTTGTTGCAACAAGTGCCCTTGGACGATTGCAAATTGCCCAAGGTTTCGAAATTCCCGCAAGCGGTGTTTGTTCCACTGTTGCGGGATTTTGCGCTCCCGGTGGCTGATGTTTTGTTTGTCGCTTTGCATGGTTGCTGGGAGCGTTCACAAGATTTGCAAGTCACCGCATCGGCTGACTTAACTCCGGTCAGCATTGATGCGGTCCACCGCACCGCCTCTTGTTCGTCATCCAAGAGACGATGCTGGTAAGCCCGGCCCAAATGAGTCCGCAGCCGTTGGGCCGGGCAACTCCTCAAACATGAATGCCGGTCCAGATGATCCAGCCCGCCGCCCATGAAGTGACGGTTGTTTTTGATCCCGCATCGGGCCGCTATTTTGTTGTCGATTCCACCATCGAAGGGCTACACGCCGAAGCATCAAGCGCCATCGACATTGTGATGCTGATCAATGATCGAGCCAAAGTGCTTTTGCATGTTCCGGCTGTTGAGATTCGCACCACGCTGCCCGCCGCGGGCCCCGGCTGATTGCTGGCTAAAATGCTCGATTTTGGGGGGTGCAATGATACCGAGCACCCTCACAAAAGCCGTCAGCGGCCATTTGTATTGTTAAGCTTAAGCGACGATTTGCCCGGTTAAGCTGGTGCGATTGCCAAAAGCAGCAATCAATTTGTTGGTGGAAAATATGGGCAATTTCCCATATTGTGGCCACAAAGAACACCATC
>DATBQC010001022.1:0-2168 GCA_036561065.1 Methylobacter sp.
CCTATTCCGGGAAAAAGCAAATCCACTGGATGGAAGTGTATGCCGGGGAAAAAGCCCACCGCTTGCTTGATACCTGGTTGCCCGATGAAACTGTCGAGGCCTGCAAGAACTATCTGGTGTCCATTAAAGGTCCGTTGACCACGCCGGTAGGCGGCGGCATCAGTTCATTGAACGTGGCGTTGCGCCAGATGCTGGATATGTATGTGTGTTTGCGGCCGGTCAGATGGTTTAACGGCGTGCCCTCGCCGGTAAAAAATCCAGGAGCCGTCGATATGGTCATATTCCGGGAAAATACCGAAGACATCTACGCCGGTATCGAGTTTGAGCAGGGTAGCGACGAGGTTAAGATTTTTTTAACTCTGCTGAAAGAGAATTTCCCTAAGCAATACGCCAAAATCCGATTCCCGGAAACCTCAGGTATCGGCATAAAACCGGTGTCGCAGGAAGGCACCGAGCGCCTGATTCGTTCGGCTATCGACTATGCGATTGTCAATAAACGTAAATCCCTGACCATTGTCCATAAAGGCAATATCATGAAATATACCGAAGGGGCGTTTCGTAAATGGGCTTATGCGCTGGCGGAGCGCGAATACCCCGATCATGTCTATACCTGGGGACATTGGGAAAAGACCCGTGCCGAATTCGGCGAAGCGGCGGCAAACAAGGTACAGGCCGAAGCGTTGGCAAAGGGCCGTATTTTAATTAAAGACAGCATCGCGGATATTACCTTGCAGCAAGTACTGACCCGGCCTGACGATTTCGATGTGATCGCGACCTTGAACTTGAACGGGGATTATTTATCCGATGCCTTGGCTGCGCAAGTCGGCGGAATCGGCATTGCTCCCGGCGGCAACATCAACTATCAAACCGGCACCGCCGTTTTCGAGGCCACGCACGGCACAGCGCCCAAATACGCCGACCTTGATAAAGTTAATCCCGGCTCATTGATCCTGTCCGGCGAAATGATGCTGCGCTATATGGGCTGGACAGAAGCCGCCGATGCGCTGATTAACGCGATGGATGCCGCCATCTCCAGCAAGCGGGTGACCTATGATTTTGCCCGGTTGATGGAGGGGGCGACAGAAGTCAGATGCAGCGAGTTTGCCGATGTGTTGATTGAGAGTTTGAAGTAGCACTCAAGGATGTAAAGGGCGACCGGGCTGTCGCCCTTTACGTAATATCAGTTAGGTAACGATACGAATAGATGATAGTTGGCTTTGATCCCATTATATAGGGCATCAAGCGCATCTGGAGTAGACGTTATGGCAGAAAAGGCAACCCGAAATCAAGTTCGTTACGAAAGAAATGACATCGATGCGGTGTTTAAAAAAACGCCGGTTTTTTTTAATCAGCTACAGCCGGTTAAAATTATTAACATCAGCAAGCAGGGCATTGCCATCTGCAGCAATCAGGCGTTAAAAACAAACAACCGTCTTGAAATAAAACTGTGTTTTGTAAAGGGTGAAAGCTTTTTTTTGAATGGGCAGGTTGTGCATACCTTCGATAAGCAAAGCAATGCCCAGTATGATGAGTTTGTAGAGTTATTTGTTGAGGATTCGGCATCGCCTCTCCCGTTGCCTTTTAAATACGGCATCCATTTTGAGCAACAGTATTCCCAGTTCAGGGATTATCTGGTGGAGTCCGGTTGTAGAAACGGCTTTGAAATTCAGCGTTGCGATAAGTCGCGCTGGCGGCGACGCTTTTATCAAAGGTAAGTTTATTTGTATCTACTTTAAAAGACAGGGAAAACCACAAACGGAGCCGCGACTTTAGTCGCGCATGAGTGTTCATGTATAAGCTGTGATGATGTGGGCATTATCGCGACTAAAGTCGCGGCTCCAAATGCCCTTAGATTTAAAGCAGATCCGACTATTTCTTGGCCAGCAGGGATTTTAGATCGGCAAACGGATTGTGCGTGGCGACAGGCGCAACGGATTTACCCGTTGAACCGCCAAAGCGGGTTTCTTCGTACCTTGAATGCTCATTATCGTGGCAATAAAGGCACAATAATTCCCAGTTGCTGCCGTCGGACGGGTTGTCGTCGTGATTATGGTTTTTATGATGCACGGTCAGTTCGGTCAGGCTCTTGTGGTCGAATTCACGGGCGCAACGGCCGCATACCCAAGGGTATAATTTAAGAGCTTGGCCGCGATAAGACTGCTCCCTCA
>DATBQC010001023.1:0-3080 GCA_036561065.1 Methylobacter sp.
TGCGATTTTTGCAAGAAGACTCTTTGGGGCGGTCATGATTCAGATTTTTTCTCGATAAAAGAAAAAATCGATATATACTGCGCACAAGAAACAGCAAGATTTGAATTCTGGAGAAAACACGCCCGGAAAGAGTTCGTCCTCAAGACGATGAGGACGTGACCTTCTTAAGGCAATCCGAGTTGCTTCGATCGAGCGTGATGGGTGGCCATATCCCAATCGTTCGTGATACAACCTTGAATGATATGCCCGAGTTCGTGAGCGAAAGCTGTCTGCTCAAACGTCGCACCTGGATTATAACCAACAATCATTCGGTGTGAATAGGCAATAGTATATCCAGCCACTTTGCCCATATTAGCAGGAAGATCAATGCTACCTGGTTTAAAGTCAATCCAAATATAATCGCTTGTAAGGACATTATTTATCTGATCGGATGTCCATCCAGCTTTGGTCCATCCATCAGCAGTTTTTCTCAAAATGGCAACGAGGTCTGCAGGAACTTCGCCATTGCCTGGCTTATAATCACCGAAATTCACACAAAGACCATACTTAGGTCCACCGACAAAAGTATACCCGGCAATTTCTTTCTTGCGAATCACGATGACGCGCCAATATATGAAAAAGAATGCTAGACCTGTCGCTGTCATTAAATATGGCCATTGAGCCACGGAAGAAGCATCTCCATGCACGCCATTCACAAGACCATAAATGAGGAAGCCAAACGTGTATACTCCACACATACCCCAGGACAGGAAATCCCACAATTTATATATTGACGGCAGTCCGCTGTATGTCTTCATAATTCAGACAAGTTTATTCAAGGCCTACCCAATTCTCCTCCAAGAAGATGTTCTAAAATCTCTTTCGTTATATTCGGATCAGCCCCGTTTCTGGTACGTTCCATAACCTTATTGATGAAGAAGCCGAGCAAATTTTTCTTCCCTGATCTATAGTCATCAACTAATATAGGGAACTCTCGCATAACGGAGCCACAATGTTCTTCGATTTCTTGCGGATCTTTCACCGTTCGAAGACCGAGGACTTTCACAACATCCGCTGGATGCCACCCCTTGAAATAACCGGGAGGATATTCTCTTTTCTCACTCATTCTATTTTCCATGGAGCTGCAAGTGGGAGTTGGACCCACGACCTCTTCCTTACCAAAGAAGTGCACTACCGCTGTGCTATTGCAGCATTAACAGGCCTGTAGAGAATTGAACTCTATCGACATCAGATTTGGAATCCCGTGTTTTACCATGAGGTCCATTAATTGGCAGGGCCGGCCGGTACCTCCCCGGCTCCTAGCGGATTTGGAGTCCGCCGGGTGGATTCCACTCGACCCTGTGATCTATTGTGCGTTCTTTTCCTGTGACAATTTGAGCAGACGAGTTCGCACTTCGCTATCTCGTCTTCGATCGTCTTCCAGGAGACTGTCACTTTTCCGAGGCGGTTCAAGTCATATTTCTTGACGCCACGAACGTGATCAAAATCCATGACCCACGGCTCGTGCCTGTCGCCACAGTCTGTGCACGGACCGTCTTTCGCTGCATTTATGAATTCTCTCTGCAGACGTCGCCTGTTCTTCTTCTTTTCTTTGAAAAGGTCTCCCTTCACATAGTTTCGGAAGTACTCTTTTCGTTTGGCGATATCTTTGTGAGGCACAAACAACAATACTAAACTTTGTGGAGTCAAGGGGATTCGAACCCCTGTTTCCCGGATGCGAACCGAGTGTCCTCCCGCTGGACGATGACCCCGTCATTCAATAGCGTCTCCGGCAGGACTCGAACCTGCGTGATGCGCTTTAGGAAAACGCCGCCTTTCCACTAGACTACGGAGACGAACTGGGGTGGCGTACGGGATTCGAACCCGTCAGAGACCGATTCACAGACGGCCGGTTTCACCAAGCTACCTCACGCCACCATAAATTTTGAACGCGCCCGAGTGAGAAAGCTGGGTGCTCTTTTGACAGATTTACTTGCTGTTGCCTTTACCGTTTGGCTACTTGGGCACAGAAGAGATGAGTCGTCTGATCTCCTCTGTGCCCAAGGTTGGATTCGAACCAACAATTTGCTTGTTAGTTTTTTCTTGTGGGCGCGCTCGGTGCTGACGGCGGGAGTCGAACCCGCACTGCCTTTCGGCCTAGGTTCTCAGCCTAGTGTGTATGCCGTTCCACCACGTCAGCGTGAATGATGGTTGTCATTCTGGAGCAGTCATCAAACCGAGGCGAATAGCTTCAACCTTGGTGTCTCGAACTGCGCAATCTATCCAACCATCAAAATCTGTTACTGAACAATCAAGCTTCTTACAATTTGCAGCATGGTCGTCTCTGACAAAACAAAGTGGGCATTTATCTGTACCATCTTCATTAGGCATCATTAATTGCAATCCGACGATATCTAATATATGAGAGACAATCATATTATGAGCACACATGAGGGGATCAAAATTGGTCTTCTTAGATCCCTCTTCTAGGCTCGAAACCATCATAGCCGCTGCTTGCTTTCCATCTTTGGCAATGAATTTATCCATTTCTGCCAAGTTTATCGCATTTTTCAATTTATCCCAATGAGATTGGCAGAATCGCATTCCACCATTTTCACATTAAAAGCTAGTATTGGTCAATTTATAGTGCTCGAAGCGGGGATTGAACCCGCACGCTTATAATAGGCACTACGTTCTGACTGTAGCTTGGCTACCTAATTCCAACATTCGAGCAAATGTAAGAATGTTGAATGGAATCAAAAAAGCTTTTCGGAGATCTCCCTTTTGGAGCAAAGTTTATAACTAAGTCCGAAGATTCCAAAGATACCAAAAGATACATTATGATCAGAATACCAATCACCCAGGATGGGGAATGGAACTCCATCCGTTTATGTGACGGAGGCCTGGGAATAATCAGTCCCGAGACTGAAGTTATTGAAATTGAATAATATTAAACATCCCAGACACCAGGTCTCGAACCTGGTCTATAACGTTTTCCGCCAATTTCAATAACTAAGTTTTTGGCGGAATGATGACTGACAAAATCTTTCTTTAATTCCTTCGCGTTTTGTGAAGAAAAATATGCAGGAGTCGTTTTTGGG
>DATBQC010001024.1:0-2062 GCA_036561065.1 Methylobacter sp.
AAGGCGTGAAGCGCTTTGTCGAGGGGGCGGATCGTGGGCAGGGCGCGCTCTTTCCGGAATGCCTCGATGTTGACCCGCCCGGTGGGGCGACCACCGAACGAAGTGCGGCGTTCGGTTTTGGAGCGAGCTTGCCAGGAGGCATCGGTCAGTGCAACTTATGGATGCAATTGACGGCTAGTTTATTAATTGACGGAGTGGAACACGTGAGACTGCAATTACTACGTGAATTAATTCTTAGTGCGACTGGTAGCCCGAGAGCCATTTTCGAAATCGGCCGAAGAGCCGCTCACCGAGGAGAGCTTGACTGGGCGGTGAAGCTCTACGCTTCCGCCCTCAACACCTGCATCAAACTACACGAGAGCCCGTTAATTCACGGATCCGATGAAATCATGGAGTGTATGTATAATATTGAAGAAAGATCTCGGCCATATTGGCCGTTACTGCTCCGCCTTGTCGCTCATGAACTCCTGGCCAATGATCTGATCAACCATCTGCATGATTTCAAAACGGCGCATCGCGTCATGATGGAGCGCCTAAATTTGCAAAAAAGCTCTGGCCTTAGCTCTTCCACACTCTATCTCAGCGATGAGTGGACCCGCAATATTGGCCACATTGGTACTTTAGCTAACCTTGTTAAACTCCAGGAGCTTGGCCTTTCGCCCTGGAAACAAATTGTCGTCGCGGCGAAAAAACAAAGGGTGGCCAACGCAGCTTTGCTGCGACAGTTGAGTTCTCATGTTCAGTGGATATCAGACCCCGAAGAAGTTACGCGGCTTGAGCCGCTCACGATTCTGTCTGGCTTCCGCATGACAGCCCTGATCGAGGGATTTGCAGCTAAGCCGCTGACCGTGGTCGGAGAAATGGAATGCTTTGCTGAAGCTGCATGGAGGAACGCGGGGCGGTCGGCGTTGCTTGTTTTGACTGAGGAGCAGCGCGAACAAGCGCGCTCGCTCTTGGCTACTTTGGGGATTCCTAAAGACGCCTGGATTGTCTGCCTACATGTGCGCGAGGACAGCTTTCACGCGAGTGGAAGCAGCCAAACGCACGGCAGTGCGAATATCGTAAATTATATGGCCGCAATAGAGGGTATCGCCGCAAGAGGCGGTTGGGTGATACGCATGGGTGATCCCGCCATGTCCCCAGCGCCCACTCATCCCCGGCTGATCGACTGGGCCCATTCGTCTTTACGCAGCGCTGAGGGCGACGTGTTGCTGGCTGGGGCCTGCCGTTTCGCGATAGCCGGCAACTCTGGCTTTGTTTATTTACTCTATTCCTTCGGCCGACCAATCATCCTTTCTGACGCACCTATCACCCCTGGGACTGGACCTTTCGGACCGGGATGTATCCTTTTGCCAAAGTTGATCCGACAAGGTGATCGCCCACTAAGTTTCAAAGAATTATTTTCACCTCAATGGCGAGAGGCGGCTTACTCAATCCGTGGCTTGGTCGCCATGGGGGCTCAATGCGTTGACAACACTCCCGACGAGATAGCCGCCGCGACTGAAGAAATGCTGGACGATCAAAGATCATCTAGGGAAATCTGTGATTTTTCCAAAAGCTTTGTGCCAGAGCCCCCGTGCACGGCACGAATATCGAAATATTTTCTGAGGAAGCACTCCGAATTGCTCTAGCAGCCTGTCGGACTGAATTTTTGAGTCCAGCCACCGAGCTTGCAGGCGCGCGAAGACACAGGTGTGCTCTGCTATTTCACCAAGCATATATAGCAAGGTATTCTATTTAATCTGCCGTCCGGTAACCCAAAATTCGACAAAATTACTAGACCACGGGCTAAATGTTGGGAGGGCGTATATCTCCGGTTTGGATTTCTTCAAATTGATCGGCTCCCAGCGAGTGGTCCACTCGTAATGTTAGTCGCGAAGCCAATTCCTAAGTGTCTTTTCCAGCTTGATCTTTGCGATTCTCTAACTGGTAGAGGACGAGTTTCCCGTCGTGGAAGGACTGCTGGTTAATGACCCTGGAGGCTGCCATCGGGCGATATTATCCCGGGGCAGTAATTACCCACCCCCTTGCCACGGGGCGCAATCTCTGAATCCATGTTGTG
>DATBQC010001025.1:0-6686 GCA_036561065.1 Methylobacter sp.
CCATAAGGCGTCATTCAAGATTGAGACTATGTTTTAGGTAAGAATAATAAAGCTGTACCTAAAATTTAACGATCCAGATAGTTTAAGCTCATGATTCAAAGCCTATAAACCTAACTCCAACAATATCCTTATCCGCCACTAACGCGCTGCATACGCCCTGCCCTAAATCCAGATCCTGCGCATGCCAGATTGAAGTCTGTCCGCAGCCGGCAGGAACCCTTAAAAACACGGCCGGGTTTTCGGGATTAACGACACAAAGATTCAAGCCTAAGCCGATACCGCGTCCAGTGGCTTTGACAAAGGCTTCTTTGCGCGTCCAGAAGCGGTAAAACTCGGTTGTTTGTTGTGTCTCCGACAACTTGTTCCAGTAAGCGATTTCTTCATCGGCGAAACATTTATCGACCAGCCCAGTCAGACTGGCTCTCGGTTTACAAAACTCAATATCCACGCCTAGCCGGCAATTTTGGCCTACGGCGACCACCATAACGTCTGCCGAATGAGACAAGTTGAACGCCAGCTCAGGCGTATCGACGAGATAGGGCTTACCATGTTCAGCGGTTTTTATGCTTATTTTTTCCGGCTGCTCATTGAGTATCTGAGCCAATAGTTTCCTTAAACGACCATGCACTTCGACATAGCGTTTACGCAAAAAGTCATTTTTAAATTTTCCGGCACGGGCTTGCTCGTCGGCATCAAGAATGTGCCAATAGTGTTGATAATCGGCGTCTTCGGCGGCAATAGTACCGTGCCATACTTGGATCGCGTCGCTATTCATAATCCTTAACGCCCAACGACAGCTTTTCCCTCGCCCCGGCGATCACTGGCCGCAGCCAGCTTATGGGTGGTTTTATTCCACTGCACCGCCTGCATATCGCCATAATTGTAACGCGCCTCTTTCAACTGGTGCCCCATTGCGGCGAGACCGGTAAGCTCGTTCGCCGTCAGTGCGCCTTTTTCATATTCCAGCACGTCTGGCATAAACTGGTGATGGTAACGCGGCACCTGCACCCATGAATCCGGCTGTTCATGGCCTTGGGCAAAATCCAGCGCGGCCAGCAACACCATCGAAGTGATACGGCTGCCGCCGGGCGTTCCCAATACCGCAACGTTTTTGCCGTCATCAAGGAAAGTGGGCGTCATGCTGGACAACATGCGTTTGCCCGGCGCAATCGCGTTGGCGATGCCGCCTACCAGCCCATAACCGTTCATCGCGCCCGGCAGGCTGGCAAAATCGTCCATTTGATCGTTCAGCAGCACGCCGGTTCCATCCGCCACCAAGCCTGCGCCAAACGGGAAATTGATGCTTAGCGTTGCCGCAACCCGATTGCCCTGCTCATCAATAATCGAAAAATGCGTGGTGTTGATGCCTTCCGGTTGCCGCTCGATTTCGCCCGATAGCATCGCGCTGGGCAAGGCCTTGTCGGGCCGTAGACTGCTACGCAATCCGGCTGCATAATCTTCATTCGTCAGACGCTTAACCGGCATCTCGATAAAGTCCGAATCGCCCATATATAAGGCGCGGTCGTGATAAGCCCGGCGCATCGCCTCGGTAACAAGATGCTTTCGGGTCAGTTCATCGGCCTGTTTCAAATCATAGCCCGACAGGATATTCAGCGCTTCGATCAACACGGTGCCGCCGGATGACGACGGCGCGGCGCTGGTGATTTTTATGCCGCGATAACTGCCTGTTACCGGCTCCCGCTCGACAACCTGATAGCCTGCCAGATCCTGCTTGGTCCAGATGCCGCCCGCCTTATTGACGCCAGCCACCAGCTTGTCGGCAACTTCGCCGCCGTAAAACCCGTCCCGGCCAGAGTCGGCCAGCTGCTTTAGGGTCTCGGCCAAATCCGGCTGCCGGAGTATTGAGTAGGTCGCGGGAATCTTGCCGCCGGCTAGAAATATTTGTGCCGTCGGCGGATGTTTTTTTATCACCTCAGCCCTGACTTTGAGCAGCTTCCGGTACTTTTCGCCGATGGCAAAACCGCTCTCCGCCGCCCTGATCGCAGGTTGCAGACTTTCCGCGAGCGGCAAACGCCCGTACTTTTCCGATAGATGCACCAAAGCCGCAGGCAGTCCGGGAATGGCCGCAGCCAACGCGCCATCAAGCGATAAACGGGGAATAACCTTGCCTGCGTTATCCAGATACATCGCCTGATGAGCCGCTAACGGGGCTTTCTCGCGCCCGTCGATCATCGTTTCAAAACCGTCCGACTCCCGATGCAGCAGCCAATAACCTCCGCCGCCCAACCCGGAACCCGAGGGTTCGACAACCGCCAGTGTTGCGCTGACCGCCACGGCCGCATCGAAAACATTGCCGCCTTTATCCAGGATTTCAAAACCGGCGGCCGTCGCCAAAGGATGCGCGCTGGCAATTGCAGCCTTGGTTCCATCGGCATAAACCTGCGCAATCCCAAAAACTGAGGTCAACAGGAGCGCCACACAATATTTCTTTAACATCTTTCCCTCTGAACGAATTTAGTTACGTAATTAAACCACATTTGCGGGAATGCGTTGGCCTTCAAAAAGCCTGTATGACAACGGAGGGAAAACTTCCTAACCGAAAAAAAAGATTTTTTCCTATAGCGAATAAACCTTTATGAATGAATAATATCGCACTTTGCCGGAACGTTTCAGTATCCCCTCATGAGCCTACGCTACCAAATCAACCTAAGAATACTGTTCTCCTCCCTGTGTATTCTGCTACTGGGCAGCTCGATAGCGATCTGGCAGGCGCGCGATGCGGTGAACAAAGAGATCGATTCATCAATCAATCTGGCCGTGCAATTGATAACTTTCGGCTTTTCGCAAGCTTCGCAAACTCCGTTTAATGAAACCGAGTGGTTGCCGAAGTTTAACTCGCTGAATCAAACCCGGCATTTGAGCATTCAACTGAAAGAACCTTCCGGGCGCATTATCGGTTTTACCCACCACAACCCGCAAACCAACAATAACGAACAACCGCCGCAGTGGTTTATCAATCTGGTTGGCGTTGACTCCCCTCAGGTTGAGCACAAAATTACCAGCTTCACCGGCGAGCAAATTACCCTGATTATTCAGGCCAACCCACTGGATGAAATCACCGAAGTCTGGCATGAAAGCCTCGGCTTTTTCAGCTCGCTTTTTCTACTGACCTTGTTTACCTTTTTGGCCGTCAACCTGGCTTTTAACAAAGCGCTTAAGTCCATTGCCGTCATTGTTGATGCACTGAAAGTCATTGAAACAGGTCAGTACCAGCAAAAACTGCCCGATTTTTCAATCCAGGAATATGACAATATCGCCAAAGCCATTAATCACATGACCGGCGAGTTAAATGCCGGCCAACAGGAAAACCGGGCGTTAACCCAACATACGCTGGCAATACAGGAAGACGAACGGCAGCGACTGTCTCAGGAGTTGCATGACGAACTAGGGCAATCGTTGACTGCGATTAAAGTCATGGCGGTAACGGCGGGGCGTTCCCAAGACGGGACGATCAAGCAAACCACCGATGCCATTATCAGTATCTGCGACCACTTAATGACCGTGGTACGCTCGATGATGCATCAGTTGCACCCGTTGGTGTTAACCGAGCTTGGCCTGAAAGCCACGATGGAAGACCTGTTAAACCATTGGTCGCTCAGGAACCCCGAGTTGAAGCTCACCATCAGCTGTCCGGATGAAGTCGATGACCTGGAGCAAAAAATCACCATCCAGATATTCAGGGTCGTTCAGGAATGTTTGACCAATATTGTCCGCCATGCACAGGCCAGCCAAGCTGCTATCAGCTTAGAAATTGATCATCAACCAAAAGCGCTACGGCTACAGGTGACCGACGACGGGCAAGGCTGCGCTATCGACCGAATTAAAACCGGTTTCGGCTTATTGGGTATGCGGGAAAGAATCAACAGCCTAGGCGGCGAGTTCACGATACGGACTCAGCCGCAACAAGGCATGAGCATCATCGCAACTATTCCGCTGTCATGAACGACAAGATCAAAGTCATCCTGGTTGACGACCATGCCGTGGTACGCGCAGGCTTCAGAATGCTGCTGTCGGCCGAAACCGATATAGACGTGATTGCCGAAGCCGACCGAGGCGAGGCGGCCTGCCAGCTGTATCTGGAACAGCAACCGGATGTGATGGTGCTGGACTTATCCATGCCCGGCATCGGCGGCCTGGAAAGCATTCGCCGCATCTGCAACCGCGACAGCAACGCCAAGATACTGGTGTTTAGCGTTCACGACGAAATGGTTTATGTCGATAGGGCCATGAAGGCCGGGGCAAAAGGCTATATCACCAAAAACAGCGCTCCCGAAATCCTGGTCACCGCGATACAAAAAATTGCACTAGGCGAAATTTACATCGAACAGGGCTTGATGAAAAACCTGCCCCTGCAAAACAGTGAGACCGATTACCAAACTATAGTAGACGCCCTGTCCGCCAGGGAGTTCGACGTATTTTTGCTGCTGGCAAAAGGACTGACCGCGCACAAAATCGCCGAGGAACTTTGTCTCGGCTATAAAACCGTTGCCAATTACGGCACCCAGATAAGAAGCAAACTTAAAGTGTCCAGTGTTGCCGAACTGGCGCATATTGCGATGGTTCTGGGAATGATGAAAAATTGAAGTAATGGGCTGCTATTTCATTTTGGACGGCAGATGGATCGTCTCACCGGCAACCCTAAACGCACCTTCGCCAAGATGATGAATCGTCTGCAGATGTTCTTTCCGTGGGTCTATCCAGGCTTTGATGACCTCAAGGATAAATAAGTTGTATTTGGCGACCATCTTCTCATCAACAACCCGGCATTCAAGGTTGGCATAGCATTCGTCGATAAGCGGCGCCTCAACGCACGATGCGTCCACTGGAGTAAGGCCAAACTCCTTGAATTTGTCGATCGTTCGTCCCGAGCTATTTCCGCAGTCCACTACTTGTTTCGACAGTTCCACCGTTGGAATGTTGATTACGCATTCCTTGGTTGCTTTCAATAGATCGAAGGTGTAATTACTGCTGCTGATGACGCAACCTACCAGCGGCGGCTCAAACCCCATCATGGTGTGCCACGACATAGTCATGATATTCACTCTGCCCTCTCTGGCGGTGGAAACCAGTACAACCGGCCCCGGTTCAAGCAGACCGTAGACCTTGGACAGGGGAAAGGATACTTTCGACATATCGCCACCTCTTGTTTTCTGGCAAACGCGTTATAGACTGCGTTACTGCATTTGATTTTCACGAAAACCAAATTATAGGAAAGAATGGACTAACGAAGGAAGTCACTCTTATCACTGTTTCTTAATTCAAAATGTATTCTAATTTCACATGGAGCATAATTGGTACAAATACCTAGCGCTTGGGGTGAGAAGAGGTGCGCAGAGGCATTGTGTCTGAAAAATCGGGGAGGACGATCCGGTAGAGATCGCACATAACTTGAAGAAAATTATTACCATCAAAGACTGATGGCAGCCATGTGGCTAAAATTACATCAGTGATATCAGTAAAGTAGAAGGAAGCCTAAAACAAAAAGACTTCCAATGCCTTTAGGCAGAGGAAGTCTTCGAGTCGCTTGGTTAAACAGTTCAGTTAAATTAATCAGTCCCATGAAAATTGACCAGCTTTAAGCCTTTTGCTGTTCAATCTAACATTACTGGCGATGGCCGCTGACGCGAATAGCGCTGATGATATAATGAATTCGCCTGAAATAAAGCCCAACAGGCCGATTACAAATATCGTTCCAATAAGAATGTCTTTATAGAAGTCGTTCATGAGTAAATCCTCGTATCAAGTTGAAAGGTTTCTTCGTACTACGATTCAACTATAGTGAAGATGACTATTGTTGACAATAGCACTGGGTATATATGGATTGTTTCCTTATTTGACACAATAAATTCATAAACCGTTCATATAAACCTAGTAACATGCCAAAGGTTTAATAGTCTTCTCTGAAAACTGTCTCTTCATTTATCGCAAACCAACTCCCGACGGTCTGTTGTGTAGCGCTGTGAAACTCGGTCTGCATTGGTAACCAGGACTGCCCCCGGACGAGGCGTGTTGCCCCGTCCGGAATGTTTTTGCGTTGCTTAACTTCAGGCACCGCAGGCGGGACTGCAAATCCCGCCCCGCTTAGAGCAACAGTTTTTTGTTGCCCGGTATTCAGTTGTCCAGTGACGGACAGGCGGAAAACCCACTATGTTTTTGTTTTAATTGAACTTGATAAATGCTATTGTGATCAAGAATTACTAGTTTAATGCTTGATTGTAGCCATTTTTTAACGGAAAAACATATATGAAATTACGTCTCCTCGGCAAAGTAGCCATTTATACAATAGCCTCTCTTTTCTTTATCACTCCCGTTTACGCGCTGGAAGACCCTGTTGGAGTTCCTATGGGTGAAATCCAATATGGAGATCCAAATGGTGGGCAAGGCTATGCTCCCGGCGATGGAACGAACATAGGTTCAGACACCGAAGCCTATGGCAATCTTCAGGATGCGGGTGGCAGTGGCGCGGCAAATACCACGTTCGATGGCTCCCCATCTAGTTATGGTTCCGCGACAGGTAACATTGGTACGGTTGCCGAACCGAACCAATAATCGACGCATCCCGCTGTAAAAATAGTCTTATAGTGTTATGTTCCAGCGAAGCATTTCGCTGGTTCTTTCCAAGCTCGTAGGTTTCCGAAGCGCATCAATCTAGAATGATACACTTC
>DATBQC010001026.1:0-7943 GCA_036561065.1 Methylobacter sp.
TTGAACCACCGACCCCGGGGTTATGAATCCCGTGCTCTAACCAGCTGAGCTACATCGCCATTAAGCAGGTCTTATAAAGAGCGGGAATTATAGGTACCCGCTCTCGCTTTGTCAAACGTTGAATCTGAAATGTACGACGTCGCCGTCTTTGACGATGTAGTCTTTACCTTCAAGCCGCCATTTTCCGGCGTCTTTGGCTCCCTGTTCGCCTTTGTAATCGATGAAATCCTGATAGGCGATGACTTCGGCGCGGATAAAGCCTTTTTCAAAGTCGCTATGAATCACACCGGCTGCCTGGGGAGCGGTTGCGCCGACCGGGATCGTCCAGGCCCGGACTTCTTTGACGCCGGCAGTAAAGTAAGTTGCCAGATTCAGCAGTTTGTATCCGGCCCGTACGACGCGGTTCAATCCGGGTTCTTCCAGTCCTAAATCATCCAGAAATTCCTTCTTTTCTTCGTCATCCAGCTGGGCAATTTCCGCCTCTATGGCCGCGCAGATCGGCACCACCATCGCGCCTTCCTTTTCGGCCAGCGCTTGCACTTTATCGAGTAAGGGATTGTTTTCGAAGCCGTCATCCTGGACATTGGCGATATACATGGCCGGTTTGAGCGTCATCAGGCACAGGTCTCTGATCAGGGCTCTTTCATCCACGGTTAACGGCAAGGTGCGTGCGGGTTCTCCGGCATCCAGTTGCTTGAAAACTTTTTCCAGTACGTCTTTTTTCGCCTGTTCGTCTTTGTTGCCGGTTCTGGCCGCTTTGCTGGCGCGCAACAGGGCTTTTTCAACGGAGGCCATATCGGCCAACGCCAATTCGGTGTTGATGACTTCGATGTCGGAGAGCGGATCGATTTTTCCGGCGACATGGATGACGTTATCATCCTCAAAGCAGCGCACTACATGGGCTATTGCATCGGTCTCACGGATATTGGCAAGAAACTGGTTGCCCAAGCCTTCTCCTTTGGATGCGCCTGCAACTAGGCCGGCGATGTCTACAAATTCAATCGTGGTGGGCAACGTGCGCTCGGGTTTTACAATTTCCGCCAGCTTATCCATCCGGAGATCAGGCACGGGGACTACGCCTACATTGGGGTCGATGGTGCAGAAAGGGTAATTTTCGGCCGCGATTTTCGCACGGGTTAAGGCATTAAATAAGGTTGATTTTCCAACATTGGGTAAACCAACGATTCCACAATACAGCGCCATAGAGTTCTCTGAGATTTTAAAAGAAGTGAGTGCAGCGAGATGAATCAAGCCGAAACAAAGCGGGGATTATACTAGCTATGGCTTTAATCTAAAAAACTAAAACAATCGAGTGGCGAGTTATCAGGGTGGGGCCTCGCGTAAGCAGTGCCATTTGTGTTAATGTAAGGCTTTGGTCGTTAGGCTTTTTCTTCACGTTCAGTGCGTTGATCATGGCAAATGATCGAACAAATGGCTACACTACCACATTGCTTACACGCCAAGATAATAACTGACATGTTAAAACAAACCCCGCTTTATAATCTTCATCTTGAGCTTGGCGCCAAGATGGTGCCTTTTGCCGGTTATCATATGCCGTTGCATTATGGCAATGGCACGCTGCACGAGCATTTGCACTGCCGCAACCATGCCGGTTTTTTCGACATTTCCCATATGGGGCAGTGCCTGATCTTGGGCGAGGATGCTGTTCATGAGCTTGGGCAACTGATACCCGGAGATATTGCCGGACTTAGGACCGGCCAGATGAAATATACCGTATTGACCAACGATGATGGCGGAATTATGGATGACATCATCATTACCCGCATTGAGTCGGGTGTGATGATTATTGCGAATGCGGATTGCAAAGACAAAGTTTTTAAGTACTTGTACAGGCATTTATCCGGCCGGTGCTGTTTTAATGAGTTGACAGGGCAGGCTTTATTCGCTCTGCAAGGGCCTGAGGCTGCATCGGTCATGCAAAAGTTTTCTCCACAGGCAGCTAAACTTTCTTTTATGCAAGCCTGTGGAGCAAGCATCAATGGCATAAAATGTAACATCGCACGTTGCGGCTACACCGGCGAGGACGGTTTTGAAATCCTCGTTACCAACCACTCTGCGGAACAATTTGCCCGTCTGCTGCTGGCCGAAGGCGAGGTTGAGCCTATTGGTTTGGCGGCAAGGGATACTTTGCGCCTGGAAGCCGGTTTATGCCTGTACGGTCATGAAATCAATGAATCGATTACGCCGGTAGAGGCGGGCCTTCAGTGGCTGCTTAAAAAGAATCATAACCACTTTCCCGGAGCCGAAAAAATTCTGGATCAATTACAGCACGGTTCGGAAAAAATACGCGCAGGTTTGTTGGTGGAAGGCAAAATACCGGTAAGGGAAGGCTGTGAGGTTTACAGCAGTAGAGGTCTCGCCGTAGGCTATGTTACCAGCGGCGGTTTTTCTCCCAGTTTGGGGCGGCCGATCGCCATGGCGTTGCTGGCTCGGAATGTCGCTGACGAGGGCAATACGTTATACGCCCAGGTTCGTGACCACCGGATTGCAGTTACCGTGACCCCGCTACCTTTTGTTCCCCATCGCTACTTTAGAAAGAATGAAGCTGCTCAGCAGTTAGATAAATTGAACGCGGATGATGCGGGTTTGATTGAATAACACTGATAAATCGTAGGGGCGGATTTTGCAATCCCACTCCAATGTTTCCCCAATGCCTAAGCTTTAATCAATGCGAAACGTTTCGGATGGGTCAATACATGCCCACGTCCGGCTGTAGAACCCCAACCTAACTCCGTTGTAAGCCTCATAGTAACTTTTGATAATAAGGAAGGGTAAGCTCTTATTGCCGGTTATAGCGAAATAAGGTTATCCGCGAGTATCTGTGACAATCCGTGGCTGATAGTTGCCTAAAATTTTTCGTGCTTTTTGTGCTTTTCGTGGACAATGTCTATTTCCCAAACTGCTGAGTAGGTACAAACCATGCCCCCATCTCGATCTAGTCTAGCTCAACTGGAAATGCGCGGTAATTTCATCAACCGCCACATCGGCCCAAGCCCTCAGCAAACCAAAGACATGCTGGCCGTGCTGGGCATAAGCGAGCTGGAAGACATCATCGATCTGGCCATTCCGGCCAATATCCTGAACCACGAACCGTTAAAGCTGACCGAAACGATCAGCGAACGCGCGGTGATCAAACATCTGCGCAACATGCGCGAACGCAACAAAGTATTCACCTCGATGATCGGCATGGGCTATTACGACACCGTGATGCCTGCGGTGATTAAACGCAATGTGCTGGAAAATCCGGCTTGGTACACGGCTTATACGCCGTATCAGGCCGAAGTCAGTCAGGGGCGGCTGGAGGCACTGCTGACATTTCAGCAAGTCATTATCGATTTGACCGGCATGGAGCTTGCCAACGCCTCGTTGCTCGATGAGGCCACTGCGGCGGCAGAAGCCATGACCATGTCCCGGCGCTTGTCCCAAAGCACAGCCAACAGCATTTTCGTCGACCAGGACTGCCATCCGCAGACCATCGCCGTAATCAAGACCCGCGCTCGCTCCTTGGGTTATGAAGTTATCGTCGCCGACCCTTATCACGATCTGGAGCAACATGATTTTTTTGCGCTGCTGGTGCAATATCCCGGCGGTAAAGGCGAAATAAAAGACCTGACTGCCGTCACCGCGATAGCACAGGCCAAATCGGCGCTGATCACGGTCGCGGCGGATTTGCTGGCACTGGTGCTGCTTAAACCGCCTGCTGAATTCGGTGTCGATATCGTAGTCGGCAACTCTCAGCGTTTTGGCGTGCCGATGGGGTACGGCGGCCCCCATGCCGCGTATTTTGCGACCAAGGATGAATACAAGCGCTCGGTTCCCGGCCGCATTATCGGCGTGTCCAAAGACAGCCACGGCCAGCTTGCTTTGCGCATGGCGCTGCAAACCCGCGAGCAGCATATCCGTAGGGACAAGGCCACCAGCAATATTTGCACATCCCAAGTGCTGCTTGCCGTGATTGCCGGGTTTTACGCGGTCTACCACGGCGCGGAAGGTTTGCGCCTGATTGCAGGCCGGGTGCATCGTTACACGCAAATCTTGGCGGCCGGAATTACCCAGCTGGGCCATCAAGTGCTCAGCGAGTGTTACTTCGACACCTTGGTTATCAGCACACCGAATCGGGCGAAGCGCATCGCCGCGCAGGCCGCGGAAGCCAATATCAACCTGCGTGTTATCGACGCGGACCATATCGGCATCTCGTTGGACGAAACCACGACGCGGGGAAATTTAAGAGACGTTTGGCAGGTTTTTGCATCGGCCACCGCCGATCTGCCCGATATCAACGGCTTGGATGCGGCAGTCGGCGAGTGCATCCCTGAAGTCTTGTTGCGTAATGACCATATCCTGCAACATCCGGTGTTCGACCGCTACCATTCGGAAACCGAAATGATGCGTTATATGCGTCGTTTGGCCCGGCGCGATATAGCGCTGGATCGCTCAATGATCCCGCTGGGTTCCTGCACGATGAAGCTGAATGCCGCAACGGAAATGCAGACCATTTCCTATTATGAATTCAACGCGCTGCACCCGTTCGCGCCGATGTACCAGACCCACGGCTACCAACAGATGTTTGCCGAACTGGAAGACATGCTGTGCGACCTGACCGGCTTCGATGCGTTTTCGCTGCAACCCAACGCCGGTTCCCAAGGCGAATACACCGGCTTGTTAGTCATCCGAAAATACCATGAAGTCAGAGGGCAGGGACAACGCAACATCTGCTTGATACCCGCTTCCGCGCACGGCACCAATCCGGCCAGCGCCGCGATGGCCGGGCTTAAGGTCGTTGTGGTCGCCTGCGATGAAAACGGCAACGTCAGCCTGGAGGATTTGCGCGCCAAAACCGCCGAATACCAGGACACGCTGGCCGCGCTGATGATCACCTATCCGTCCACGCACGGCGTCTTCGAACAGGCGTTCCGGGAAATCTGCGACCTGATCCACCAGCACGGCGGACAGGTTTATCTCGACGGGGCTAACTTTAATGCGCTGGTGGGCTTGAGCCGTCCGGGCAAAATCGGCGCCGATGTCGCCCATCTTAATTTGCATAAGACTTTCTGCATCCCGCATGGCGGCGGCGGCCCAGGCGTCGGTCCGATAGGCGTGGGGGCTCATCTGGCTCCGTTCCTGCCCGACCATCCGGTAGTCGAAGGCGTCAATCCGGCCAAAGGCGAGCACGGCACCATCGGCACCGTATCCGCGGCTCCCTGGGGATCGGCCAGCATCTACACGATTTCCTGGGCGTATATCGCGATGATGGGCGCAGCCGGTTTAAAACGAGCGACGCTGACCGCGATCCTGAACGCCAATTACATCGCCAAACGGCTGGCACCGCATTACCCGATTTTATACACCGGCAAAAACGGCTGGGTCGCTCATGAATGCATCATCGATTGCCATGAATTCAAAAAGACCTGCAACGTCACCGTCGAAGACATCGCCAAGCGGCTGATCGACTACGGCTTTCATGCGCCCACCGTATCGTTCCCGGTCGCCGACACCTTGATGATAGAGCCCACGGAGAGTGAAAACAAAGCCGAGATTGACCGGTTTTGCGCCGCATTAATCGCCATCCGAGAGGAAATCAAATCCATCGAAACCGGTGAGGCCGACGCCGAGAACAACCTGCTGCACAATGCGCCGCACACGCATCGTTTGCTGCTGGAAGAATGGAATCTGCCGTACTCGAAACAACAGGCTTTTTTTCCGAACAGCGATCAGCATGATGACAAGTATTGGCCGCCGGTCGGGCGCATCGATAATGTCTATGGTGACCGGCATGTGTTTTGTAGTTGTCCGCCGGTCGTGGATGAAGAGTAATATTGTCCACGAAAAGCGCGAAAAGATTTGAGTAACGCTGGAGTTCAAAGCTGGCTTTGAACGATTTGTACGTACAAGGCCAGCCTTGTACTCCGGCAATAGACAAAGTTTCGTTGTGACTTATTTTTCGTGCCTTTCGTGTTTTTCGTGGACAAGGCTTTTTCATTCAAACCCGCAACGGCGTAACTTTCCCCATCATCCGGTAATTCCGGTAATCTTCAACAACCTGGGCATGGTCGAATGCCAGCACGGCAGGAAGATTGTCAAAGGTAAAAATGCCGAAATTCTTCGCATCATCGGCGGCGGTTGGCATTCCCGATGCTTCGGCAATATAGACCGCGGTGACGGTATGGTTGCGGGAATCTCGCGCGGGATTGGAGTAAATACCCAGCAAAGCCGTCAGCGTAATATCCAGGCAGGTTTCCTCCTTGGCCTCGCGTATCGCGGCGTGTTCCACGGTTTCGCCAACATCGACAAAGCCGCCCGGAATCGCCCAACCGTAAGGCGGATAGGCGCGCTCGATCAACACGAATGGCCGGTCGGGCTGGTCGATCAGTTCGATTAAAATATCGGCTGCCAACAAAGGGGTGACGGGTTTGGGCATGTTATCTCCTAATAGCGGGGTGGGCGGCGAAATATATCACATACTTTCATGGTATCTGGTTTAAAAGGCAGGTAAACCATAAACGGAGCCGCGACTTTAGTCGCGCATGAGCGATCGCTATGGTAATCAGCCATTACCGCGACTGAAGTCGCGGCTCCAAATGCCCTGAAATTTAAATCAGATACCTTTCATGCTTTTCCGGGTTTCAAAAAGCGATGGAACCGGGTAAAGTTGGATTGAGTATAATCCATCTGCCAAGGAAACCATGAACTGTCCCAAGTGCCGACACGAACTGCAAGAGCAAAGTGAAATCTGTCCCCATTGCGGCATCGTGTTTGAAAAATACCTCAAATACCACCCGGTGCAGACCGTGCAGCAGGACGATCAGCCGCGCATTGTGACGCTATATGAAGAAGATGAAGCCCCGCCGCTGACGCAGTTTTTGCTGCACGATGCGCAGGAAGTCACATTGGCATATTTTTCAGGCAGGTCGATTATTCTGGCGGGACTGATTATTTGGAGCTGGCAGCTGATCGGCGCATCCATCGAAAGCAATGCGGTCGGGAACTCTTTTTTGCATCTAATCAACCTGCCGTTTCATGAAGCGGGACATATTGTTTTCAGGCCGTTCGGCGCATTTATCACCTCATTAGGCGGAACGCTGGGGCAGCTGTTAATGCCGTCAATCTGCGCGGGTGTGTTATTGCTTAAAACACACGATCCTTTCGGTGCATCGGTTGCGTTATGGTGGGTCGGCGAGAACTTTCTCGACATTGCGCCGTATATGAACGATGCGCGGGCAGGGCAGTTGCCGTTACTGGGCGGCAATTTCGGTCATTCTGCGCCTTATGGTTTTCACGACTGGGAATACCTTTTGACTGAGTCCGGTCTTTTGCAATATGACCATGTTTTGGCTAAGACGGTTTTTGCGATGGGGGCTGTCGTTATGCTGCTGTCGATGCTGTGGAGCGGACTTTTGCTGGTCAATCAATATAAGGGACTAAGCCGTCCGAGCTGAGCGAGTGTGTTTTTAGGTTAAACGGTCAAAGCAAGCTATGAACTCCAAATACCACTGATACAGCATTCATGGCTTGCGAACTATAAGGCTTTAGGTTGAAGGAGATGATGTTGCGGCCGAAGACAATTTAAACAATGCCAGCCACGCTTCCGGGCTGTTCAGCGGTTTAAAGTGTTTAACTTTCGTCGTCTCAAACGCTTTAAATATTTTTTTCTTTTGTATTTGGGATTGAATTATCATCTGCCGATTTCACCTTTGCTCCTGAATCGAGCAGTCAAATTCATAAAATGAAAGGGACAAAGTCCTTTTGGTTGTCTCATCCCCTCTCATAAGAACGCTAACTTAAGGCATTCTCGGTCAAACGCCAAGAAGTTTAACTGTTTGGAGTTATCAAAAAAGTGTGGAAAGCATTCGCCGCCGTTTTGAATTGATAATTCGCTAAGTCCTGATAGGTCATTTCTTGTCCAACAAATTTTCTAACAAAAA
>DATBQC010001027.1:0-2167 GCA_036561065.1 Methylobacter sp.
AACCGGACGCCGATACCCAAGCCGCGATAATTCTTGTCCAGCACCGATTCGCTGCAATAAAACAGCTCGTCAAGGTTGTAACCCTGTTCGACAAACGGTTTTTTCAGCTCATCGGTTTCATATTTCATCGGGATTGCTGTCGATGCCCCGACCACTTTATCGCCATCAAGTGCGATGACAATAACGCTTTCCGGGCAATCGATATAAGTCTGCAAGTATTTTTTTTCATAATCGATATCCCCGTCGTACAAATACGGGAAGTCTCTAAACACTTCAATTCTAAGCCGAGCAAGTTCGGGAATAAATTGCTCCAGAGCCGGGCCGCTCCATCTTTCAATACGAATATCTTTAGCCATCATGTTACAAAAGCAAAAAGGAACGCATTTTAGCCGAACGCTTAAGGTTTGCGTAGCATAAGCCGTAAAAAAGCTATTCTTCACAAAAAGGCTACCGTATTCAAAGGTTGGCAATTATGAGATGATGCCGCTATGGAAAGTGGCGAGTAAAAATCACACAACCACCACTCGCCACTCACTATTTACAACCCCCTACTTACTTTTTATTTATGAAAATTGCTTCATTCGCTGTATTGGTTGTTTTGCTTAACGCTTTGCTGGGCTGGTCAACCAACCTCCCCCAAGATGTAGGACCCGATGTTCCATCAGGAAAACTCAACAGCCTATCATTCGCCCCGTTCCGAGAAGGCCAGGGGCCTTTGGATGAAAAATTCCCGACTCCCGAACAAATCGACGCCGACTTGCGTTTGATGGCTGAAACAACCCACTCTATCCGCACCTATGCCAGTGCGGAAGGCAGTATGCAGATCATTCCCGCTTTGGCGCAAAAGCATGGCTTGAAGATGATTCAAGGAGCCTGGCTGGGCGGTGTAAAAGGCGACAATAAAGCTGAAGTCGCCGAAGTCATCCGTTCCGCCAACGCAAACCCAGATGTGGTCAAACGGGTTATCGTCGGCAACGAAGTATTGTTACGAGGCGATCTGAAACCTGAACAGCTGATTGAATACATCCGTGAAGTAAAACGCGCGGTTAAACAGCCGGTCTCCTATGCCGATGTGTGGTCCATGTACATGAAATACCCGGAGTTAATCAAAGAAGTGGACTTTATCACCATCCACATTCTGCCCTACTGGGAGGACGAGCCGATCACCGTAGATCAGGCACCGGGTCATATTGAACGCATTGTCAAACAGGTTCAACAAGAGGCTGAATCAATCGCCCCCGGCAAACCCATACTGATTGGCGAATCGGGCTGGCCGGGCGAAGGCCGCCAACGCGGCTGGTCAGTGCCTAGCGTGGTCAACGAAGCAAAATTTATCCGCGCATTAATTAAAGTCGCCAATAAAAACGGCTTCGATTACAACATTGTCGAAGCCTTTAACCAATCATGGAAAAGCGAGCTTGAAGGCGTGGTCGGCGCAAACTGGGGCCTTTTTTCGGTTGACCGCAAAGAGGTTTTTCCGTTAACCGGCAAGGTCTACGAGAATCCCGATTGGCTTAACGGCGTGATAGCGTCAACGATCCTGTTTCTGATCATCGTTGCCTGCTGCTGGAAGCCGTTACGCTCGTTATCCACAATGCGCCTAGCGTTCTTTTTAGGCTTCTCGCAACTGCTGACCTTTTTGCTGGCGAACATGGTCGAAAACCTGTGGTATACCAGTTATAGCGACTGGCAGCGTTTTCAAACAGTATTAACCGTGGGCTTAAACGCCATCCTGGCCGGCTTGATATTGCAGCGCGGCTACGGCCTGTTAGCCAATCGTGCCGCCAATCCAAAATTCGGCGCCTGGATATACACAATCTGCATACTGTTTGCCGGATACGCCGCTTATAAAACTTTCGGACTGGCGATCAATGGACGTTATATCAGCTTTCCCACCGTAGCCGTTTATATCCCCGTTGTCGGCATGTTTGGCTTAATGATCATCAGTTATATGACCGAACGTCCGTGGTCGTCACAGGCCGTTGAGATTAACAGATTGGCAGGACATATGAAGGCCAAAGCCGATCATGACAGGATCATTGGCTATGCGCTGCCGATCATGGGCTTGATACTTGTTATCTGGGAAGCCAAAGCCTTCATGGTAAGCCGCGACTTTATCCTTGCTTATCCGAATGTCGCCAAAAGAATTGGCATGGCTTTTATGTTT
>DATBQC010001028.1:0-4621 GCA_036561065.1 Methylobacter sp.
TGGGCTTTCAAGTAGAATCGTTGCTTGAGCACAAGGTTTTTCTTCATCGCAAGTTACATAAAGAAAACAAACTGATCAGGGATAAAAACCTGCGTTTTAGCAACTACCAGTTTTCTTTTGTTAATGCGGTCAAGCCAGGACAGATGGTATCGGTCGATATAAAAAAATCGCAGCTTAAAGAAGACCCCGAGACGGTGCTCAGCAACAGGATTGCGGTTAAATCGGGTGGCGCGTTGGCGTTGTTTGGCTACAAAACCGAATCCAAATTTGCATTGTTTCTGACCAATCCCGATGTTCCGCTGTTTGGGGCTCTCAATCAGCACCCCGACCGGTCTTTTATCGCCGGCAGCAGTTTTTTTCTGAAACGAAAATATATCACCACCAGCAATGCCAAAAACTTTTTGTGCGGTTCACTGGTCGATCAGGATACTTTTTTCGACCCCTTTAAAAACAAGGCGGTGTTCCCTGAAATATTCCCATGCAGCCTTATCTCCAGCGCCTTGCTGGAAAAGGCGGTTATAGAAAAACATGATTTCGAGCGCAATCCGCTGGTGTATATGTCGCATAAAATCAGTATCGACCGCACCTATCTTGCGCAACTGAAATCCGGAGATGCGCTATACATACTGATCCGGCAAATTCCCCCGGAATTGAAGAAAGACGGCATCGGCCACTCCATAGACTCGCCCTATCACTATGAATGTTACGGCTTGCTGGAAGACAAGACTATTCTTTACCGGGCGCTGATTTCGCTGGCTCCGCTGGTGCAAATATTGAACACGCTCAAATAACCAGCCATGCCCGAATTGAAATATCTGATCGGCTATTCCGAAAACGTAACCAGCCAAGTGCGTCTGCTGATCGATAACGACAAACTGGGCGAGACGCTGTTGAAAAAATATCCGCTGGCCCATACGATCAGGACGGATAAGGCGCTTTATACCTATACCGTTGACCTGAAAAATGCGTTGCTGAAACAATCCCAGCCGCTAAGCAAGGTGATTTACGATGACAAGATTAAAGACCTGCATCATGCCTTGGGCCTGCATACCTTTATTTCCAGGGTTCAGGGCGGCAAGCACAAGGCGAAAAACGAAATCCGGGTAGCCTCGCTGTTTAAAAATGTGCCGCTGGAATTTTTAAGGATGATCGTCGTTCATGAGCTGGCGCATTTAAGGGAAAAGGATCATAACAAGGCGTTTTACAAGCTGTGCGAGCACATGGAGCCCTCTTATCACCGCTTCGAGCTGGATATGCGGCTGTATCTGACCCATTTGGATTTATTCGGCAAGCTTTACTGATGAATTGGCAGCCCATCGTTCAACATATCGAATCGGCAACTGATCAGCCTTTTAAGTTGCTCAAGGCACAATCGCTATCGGGCGGCGATATTAATGCGGCTTACCGGTTGCAGGCAGAAGGCCGGAGCTTTTTTGTCAAACTGAATAATCCTGCTCGGCTTGGGATGTTTGAGGCCGAAGCCGCAGGCTTGGAAGCTCTGGCGCAGACTCAGACCATCCGCGTACCGAAGCTTATTGTTTGCGGCAGAACCTCCGAGCATGCCTTTTTGGTACTTGAGTATATTGCTCTAAAAAACCTGAACAGCCGTTCCGAACAGTTACTGGGGCAACAACTGGCGCAGTTGCATCTGCAAAAACAGCCCTATTTCGGCTGGCACCGCGACAACACCATAGGCAGCACCACTCAAGTCAACGGCCGTTATGACGACTGGCTTACCTTCTGGTCTGATCAACGCCTGGGGCATCAATTAAAACTGGCGGCGGCCAAAGGTTATGGCGGACGTCTACAAACACTGGGCGAAAGACTCTGTGCCGATTTAAAGCCGTTGTTTTCCGGCTACCAGCCGCAACCGGCTTTGGTGCATGGCGATTTATGGGGCGGCAATGCGGCGGCGGATGAACAGGGCAATCCGATCATTTACGATCCGGCCTGCTACTTTGGCGACCGGGAAACCGATCTGGCGATGACAGAGTTGTTCGGCGGTTTCAGCCCGGCATTTTATCAGGCTTACCAAGCCGTTTATCCCCTAGCTCCGGGATATGCCAACAGAAAAACGCTGTACAACTTGTACCATATACTCAATCACCTGAACCTGTTCGGGCGAAGCTATCTGCATCAAGCAGAGACCATGATCGAGAAGTTACTGGCTAGCCTGTAACAATTCACCATATCACTTGGCGGGAAACGCCTAACCTAGTCCATTTTCACGGATCGTTATCTTGAGTTGCACACGGCAGCCATGAAGGTCGAGTGTAAGTAACAATGGCCGAAAAAACTCACACCGTAGAATAACGAAAAACCATCAACATAAGGGCTAGAGATAATATTTAACTATTTCGCATTTTTAAATCGACACAACTTCTCGAAAAAAAGTCCCATTCTTCGGGTAAAAGTCGCATAATCGGACCTTTTATATTGCGACTGAGTTCCAATAATGAGCCTCAATCTAACAGTACAGCAAGTTTTTTCCTGGTCTTTACAATTATCTGCTCAGCAGGATTATCAGGCATTAACGCATAAGTTTTTAGGCATTCTTACTGATATTCCGTGGGTTGATAGCGCGACGGCTTATGAAATCTATAATCACGAAAAGAAAGAACCGGGGGAAACTGCCACTGTTCATGAACTGTTAACCCGAAAATTCCCTTTGGATTTCACCCGGAATGATGAAGAAGACCATAACTCCCTGCTTACCGAACTTGACCATACGGTTGATTTAAATCTCAGTGCTCCCGACCAATCCGGTTTGTATACATGGGCTATTTTTTCCATAAAAGGCTGCGGAGGCCCTAAACGCGCCATCCATCTGGAAGGTGCATTTAACCAGGAAATGCTTGATTTACTGGGCCATCTCCGGGGGATATACCGGAACCTGGTGATACTGCATGATACCAAGGAACGGGATGTGTTAACCAAACTGCCTAATCGGCAGTCATTAGACACTCGTTTATTACAGGTTTGCGAACATTACAGCGACTATCAAATCATTGATAAATTAGAGGAGAAAAGTTCGTGGATCGCGATACTGGATATTGACCATTTTAAACGGGTTAATGATGATTTCGGCCATTTGTATGGGGACGAGGTGCTGCTGACATTCAGTCAACTGATGGGGAAATGCTTTCGTTACAATGATTTCCTATTCCGCTTCGGCGGCGAAGAATTTGTTGTTATCCTGAATTTAGCCAGCCAGGAAACGGCCGTGACTGTGTTTAACCGTTTCCGGGAAGAAGTTGCCAATTACAATTTTCCTACTGTCGGCCGAGTCACTGTCAGCGTTGGCTTAACCCATGTCGACGGCATATCGATGCCCACAACACAATTGGATCATGCCGATAAAGCACTTTATTACGCCAAAGACAATGGCAGAAACAAGGTGGTTTTGTATGAAGACATGACGCTTGTGCAAGATAACAACCCCAGCGAAATTGAATTGTTTTAAAAAAACGCGCCGCACCTTGCCTCATTAAGCTAAAATCCAGCATTTCGGTGGCCAACGCCAACAAGCACAAACGTTACAATCTTCCATGAGAATCCGCTAATGGCCGATATAAAATCCCCTACTGTTTCAAATCCCGGCGTATTGATCCCGGTCAACCCAGCCATTGAAAATTACATGCACGGCTTGCTGCGACACACCGATCATCCGGTACTAACCGAGATGGAAGCGCTGGCGCATAAAAACAATTTCCCTATCATCGGCCGCCTGGTGGGGGCTTTCATTGAAGCACAGGCCAAAATGATCAATGCCGAACGGGTGTTTGAATTTGGCAGCGGCTATGGTTATTCCGCCTATTGGTTTGCCAAAGCGGTCGGCCCGAAAGGCCAGGTGATTTGCACCGATGCCGATTTTCTGAATCAGGAAAAAGCCGAGCACTATCTCAGTGCCGTCGATTTGTGGGATAGAATCGATTTCCGAGCAGGCATGGCCCAGGAAGTTTTTGCCCAAACTGAGGGATTATTCGACATCTGCTATAACGATGTCGACAAGGGTGATTATCCTGAGATTTGGCTTATGGCTAAAGACAGGATTCGTCCTGGCGGGCTGTATATTGCCGATAATGTGTTGTGGCGCGGCCGAGTGGCAGTGGAAAATCCTACCGATATTTTCCCCGGCTGGACTGAGGCCATTATCGAACACAATGAACTCATTTTTAATGATCCTGAATTTGACAGCTTTATCAATCCAACCCGTGATGGCGTGATCGTCGCAAGAAAGAAGACGGTATAAAAAAAGATACTCCTTCTTTATAAATAGCATTATGCTACAGCCTTAAATCAATGAGTCATGAGGATTCACTATGCCCTATACCCAAGATATTGTAGAAGAACTGAACATTCTGGTTCGCTACGACCTGACCACCACTCTAGAAGGAATCAAGGTACATAAAACCGCTACCCCTGAAACCATTGCCGCCACCCATCGTCTATTCGAAAAAGGCCTGATCACGCAAGCTGACGGGGGCTATCTGACTAATCTCGGTCTTGAAACTGCAAAGCAGGCTCAAGCGGTTCTGGATATACTCAGGCCGATTTAAAAATCATTGTTACGGTTGCATCAAGCCGTAAGACAATAAAAAAGGCTTAACGATTAAATCGT
>DATBQC010001029.1:0-1797 GCA_036561065.1 Methylobacter sp.
GAGTTTATTCCAATCCGCGATGTCCTTGCCGCTAACCGAAAATCTCTGCCCGATATTCCAAATGGTGTCGCCTTGCTTTACCACATAAACTTGGGCGCTTCCGGGCTTGTTTTTTGCCGTTGCAACGTTAGATGCGCCCGCCGATTGTTGCGCAGACGGCATCTTTAGCATCATGCCGGAGTGGATGGAATTGCTCGCCAAATTGTTGGCCTGACGGATTGATTGGGGCGTGGTATTGTTCTTGTCGGCGATGGATACCAGACTTTCCCCGGCCTTGACTTTATGTTGGCTTGGTATAGTCTCGATTTCATCACGACGAATTTGCGCCATCGTCTCGGCGTGGTAACGCTTTTTATCGACCCGCTCATCATAGGGCAGTAGAGCCAGGTTTTGTCTGAATGATTGCGCCTTGGAAACCGGAATCAACAGGTGATGCGGTCCTTGCGGTGCGGTGCTTGACAGGTTGAAGCCGGGATTTAACTTTAAAAACTCATTCAGCGGCGTGTTGGCCAGCTCTGCGGCTTTGTTTAAATCCAGCTGGGATTTGGCGTCAACCAGTTCGCAGTAAGGTCTGTTGGGGATATTTTGCAATTGAACATTGTATTTGTCGGCATTGGCGAAGATTTTGGCTATGGCCAGCAATCGCGGCACATAGTCTGCGGTCTCCTTGGGCAGATCCAGCGACCAGTAATCGGTATCCCGATTGAGATTTTCATTTTTTTCGATCGCTTTTCTTACATTGCCTTTGCCGTAATTGTAGGAGGCCAGCGCAAGATGCCAGTCGCCGTCGAAAGTCTCGCCCAAATGTTTGAGAAAAGCGGTTGCCGCCTTGGTCGAGGCATAAACATCACGACGGCCGTCGTACCAAGTGTTTTGTTGCAGACCGTACAAACGACCGGTAGCAGGTATAAACTGCCAGAGTCCCGAGGCATCGCTTTTTGAATACGCTTCCGGCAGAAAGGCGCTTTCAACTATCGGCAACAAAGCCAGTTCGCCGGGAATGTTTTTGGCTTCGACCTCGTCGAGTATCAGATGCAAATAAGGTTCCGCCCGTTGCTGAACTCTGGCAAGATAGCCGGGGTGCCGCAAGTACCAGTTTAACTCGCGATCAATCCGTTCATTTTGAATATCGGGCAGCGAATACAGCGATATCAACCGCTCCCAAACGGTATTTTTGTACTTCACCGGTACATTGTATTTTTGTTTGCCGAACGGATGCAGCGAATGTCTTACATAGCTGTTATCCGTTTCAGAGCTGTCAGGCGGCCTGTCGTTAAAGGAATTTGAGGTTGTAGAGCAGCCTGTTACGATTAAAAAGGTCAATATAAATAAAAATTTAACTGACTTGTTAAAGTTAACGCGCATGATCCAAGCCTATATTTAAGAGTGATGTTTATTATTAGGATGTTATCATTATAGCTTGTTTTTATTGAAAATCATCAAAATCAGATAGTGTAAAATACGCTTATGAAACGTAATTTCTTATTTGCCTGGTACCAAACCCCGAGAGGCAAGCTACTGCAACAGCTTGAAGCCGACTATATACAGCGGTCTATTACCGTCAGTTGTCAGCAAACCATTTTGCAGATTGGCGGATTAGGCTGGGAAAATGAATTTATCGATTGCTCTCTGTATAAGAATTTTACGGTACTTGATGCCAAAAGCCTGGGCTGCAACAGGGCTAGAAAAATCCAGGCAAAATCCCACAGCTTGCCCTTGCAAAGTAACTGCGTCGATATGATTATCATCCCGCATTTGTTGGAGTTTGACGCCTCCCGGTTTCAGACCATGCGCGAA
>DATBQC010001030.1:0-1506 GCA_036561065.1 Methylobacter sp.
TCTCTAAGACGCGCCTAATAGTGTGATATACATTATGTGCTGAACGCAAATCTGCGTTCAGCGCGCGCGTCACCGTACGTAACTCCTCAATCAAGCCAACAGACAAGCTATCAAAGACAGCCCTGTCCACGCTAAGCTGAAGGCGAATCGAATCATTCGCCAACTCGAACCTTGGCCCAATATAATCGGCAGGAACAGTCGGAAGTAAACTATAAAGAGCGCTCTCACTATTAAGCAGCTGCATAACTTTGCCAACAATAAATCGTTCTACAATATTTATTACATTTGTATCCACATCGTTATCTCGCACTAATTCGTTCAGCCAGGCAACGAGAATTTCTGCATCTCTAACACTTCCTCTATTAGTTCTACCGGCCTCGCCAAACACTGAAGCATCAATATCGACGCCGTGTCTAGACATAAGCTTACTAATGCTATTTCCGTTAAGCCCCTTAATCTGCCCTCCACCTTTAGAAAGCATTTCGATGATCGAATATGGATAGGACATTTCTCGTAAAGCGTGCGTTACAAATAGAGCAATACAAAGCCGCCCCAGCGAATTAATGTTGTTGCCAGCGAAAAAAGATTCCATCTCTGAGGCTTTAAGGCTCATGCGACGGCCGCCTTGCGTTTTGACGTAATTTCCTCTTGAATGTAACAAAGCATCTGCTTCAGTAGATTGTCATCCAAAAATCGCACAACTGGGACTGCCACTCCATCACCAAGAAGATGCAGCGCTTCATTGTGACGTTCTGGCAAAGAGTAAGAACTCTGAAGCCCCATCAACCTCGCAGCCTCCCGCCCTGATAAAAGACGACTCTTAATTTCACCTCCATTTACGACAAACAAAATTTGCCGACTCGACCCGCCAGCAGGTGTTCTTAGACAGCCCGACGTTCCATCGAAACGAATCTCTGTCCGCTGAATTGTGTTGCCAAACTTATCTTTCCGCATCCGCTTGAATGCGGTTCCAAAGATTTTATGACCACAATTTTGCGCTCGCCCCAGCCGCATTAAATGAGGCGAACTCATTTTGGCGATCAGCGCTTGGGTCTGCTCGTGCGAATGCCAGGCGACTCCCGAGGGCTCCTCCTCAACGATTTCGGCGAGCCCAAAATTGCGTTTTGGAGGGGGCGCGATGCGCCACCAGCGCCATTTCTCGCGCGTGGATGCGCGAAAATGCGCATGCGCCGACACCAACCCACGACTGTAAAACGGAGAAAACGCAACCTCACTGATTAGTCCTGGCGGTATCGCTACGTCCTCGCGGACCGCGACGATAAACAGTCTCGGACGCGATTGCGGCAAAAACAGCGCCGCGTCGATGACCAGCGCGCCAAAATTATATCCCTCGTCCGCCAGCGCGTCGCAGATGGCGGAAAAATCCTTGCCGCCGTGCGAGGTTAGCGCGCCGCAGACGTTCTCCAAAACCAGCAGTTTCGGGCCGCGCCCTTCGGCGCGAAGTTTTTTCACGAGGGCGAAAAACGGCCAGAAAGTCCCGCTGCG
>DATBQC010001031.1:0-4938 GCA_036561065.1 Methylobacter sp.
CTCCTTCCTGAGTGCGCCATACCAAACTTGGCGTCTTTCCAGCGCCGTTATCACCTAATGCCACCTTGTAGACGTTAACGGGCTGCACCATGGCTTCGAATCTCGCGGCAATCTGTTGAGCAAGCGCGGGACTGTCAATGATCAAGCCAATCTCAGTATTAAGATGCATCGACCGTTGATCGAAGTTCAATGAGCCTATGAATAGCTTCTGACGGTCAAATACAAACAGTTTTGCATGAAGTGAGTAATTTCCATAACGCGACATTGCCGGCGTTTGCCCACTGCCTTTGGCGTTACCTGGATGTGCACGGGTTTCGTAAAGTTCCACGCCAGCCTCAAGCAGAGGCACCCGATAATGCATGTAACCGGATTGTGCCAGCAACACAGCCGATGACTCCAGTGAGTTTGTGAGGATACGGACGCGCACGTTACGTTGACGGAGATTTTTAAACAATTGCATTCCTTCATCATCCGGTATCAGGAAGGGCGTTACCACCAGTAACTCTGATTGCACTGCCATCGCTACATTGGCTACCGTCCGGTGCATCAGCTTGCCCAACATATCGCCATTTTCCACTTTCTTTTTGTCGGGGCTATCGTAGACTAGCTGTGCATGCGCCCAGATCAACGGTAAACGGCCGGTGATTATCCCGTCAAACAGCTCGCCGGTTGCAGCCCGCTTCACATAATTGATACCGTTCGCCTGCAACTGCCGGTTCATTTCGTTCAATGTGTCGCGATACTCATTCAATGCGGTAAGGGACGCGCTTTCAGCTGAAAGCGCTTTGGCCGGGATCGACAGGGTGCTGTTCCAGAACTCGTCGAAAGTCATCGAAAGCTGATGGGAGATTGGACCGACGATAAAGATGTCGTTGTCGGCGAATTGGGACTCAGGATCAATCTGAAAGAATTGATCACCTATATTGCGCCCGCCTATCAGCGCTATCGCATTATCCACAACGAGCAATTTGTTGTGCATCCGATAGTCGAGCCGGGAGGCGTTAAACATGAACTCTATGGATCGAAACAGCATGTTATAACTGCGATCCGCGAAGGGGTTGAAAATTCGAATCTCGATCAATGGATGTGCGTCAAGCGCCATAATCCGGTCGTCGCCGGCAGTCATTTCGGCATCATCGATCAGCACTCTTACTCTCACCCCGCGATCGGCGGCATGTAACACTGCGTCGGTAAGCAGTCTGCCTGTTACGTCCTCGTGAAAAATAAAATATTGGAGGTCGAGCGTTTTTTCCGCCGCATTGATCATTTGCATTCGGATCTGAAACCCGTCAGCGCCTGCCGGAATGATGCGAAACCCAGAATTGCTGTGGTGTTCTCTCCCCGCAATTTCAAATTGCCGACCAAGTCGGGTTAGTTCTGGATGAGTCAATGCCGAGGACACTGTTTTTGAAAATTCCGAACCCGGCGGAAGCGATGCGCAGCCATAAAAAATCGAGGTTATCAATATAATAAGCGAAAATCGTAACCAGCTTATCATTACGGTTCTCCAGCGAATTTGGCTTGGTCTGCATGAAAAATCGGCCTGTACGACCACTCTCGATGAGTTTGCTAAATAAGTACTTCTTCTAGGAGGCTGTCTCCCTCATCTGATCTGTGCATCTTATTCCAGACCAACTTCACGACTCCCCTAAGGTCAAAATGTCATTAATGGAGAAACTGAATAGCCTAAACGTTAATTTAGCGTTTTGGGATATGTGCGAATACTTATATCTCCAGCTTCCGACGGTCTGGTTTGGGTCGGGTGCCGGCTGTCGCGAATAGAGGCAATGTGCGTTAGTTGCCATTCTAGTTACTTTCTTTAAGTAAAATTAACACAAGTCACTGGTGCGCAGGTTAGGGGCAGGTGATATCAAAACGCTCAAACTAAATATTCAAAGATGAGATTTACACCATTTTAAAAAACATACTCCGATTCAACCGATTCCTTGATGATCTCCGCCAGACGTCTTACTCCGGGACCTGCAAAGTCTGGGTTGGCTAGAATCAGATAGAGCGACACCTCGCGCGTTCCACCTTCCCGTAAAGGTAGAGGTCGAAGCATCCCTGTCCGCAGTTCATCGCAGATGTGCTCTTCTGGCAGCCAGGCAAATCCATAGCCCATGCAGACTGCCTGAATTGATGTGGCGATCTGACTCACCGTCCAACGTTGATCCACCTCAACAGACACCGTGCGTCGGTCGCGCTTCGCACCCGAATCTCGTACTACCACATGCCGATATGCGCGCAGATCCCGATAGGTCAACTCTCGGTCATAATGATGTAAAGGGTGATCGACATGAGCCACTGCGCGTAACCTTATACGCATCAAAGGATCGCCCAGAAATCCTGGCGGCAACTGTGGAGAAATTACCAAGTCTGCCCCTCCCTTTAGCAGCGCATCCGAAGTTCCACCCAGTACCGATTCGATCAATTCGAGTCGCGTACCTGGGCTTTCCTGGCCAAAACGTTCCAGGCAAGTTAATAAGAGTCGAGAAGGGAAGAGGATTTCAGCGGCGATATGTATTTCCGCCTCCCAGCCAGCCGACAGTGTGTGGGCTGCTTGCTCCAGATCGTTGGCTTCATCCACTAGTGCCAGTGCGCGACGGTAGAGCATTTGTCCTGTTGGCGTGAGAATAGCCTTACGTCCTTGAATCTCGAATGCTTTCACGCCAAGCAATGACTCTATTTTTTGTACCGCATAAGAAACAGCAGATTGGCTCTTATGCAGCAATTCCGAAGCCTGAGCGTAACCACCCGCGTCTACAACTGCTATCAATGCGCGCCATTGCTCAAGGGTAATGTGAGGTGTCATCAAAATCTATCTAATTTGTAGATCATTAACGGTTAATTATTATACTTTTTTATCGATTCAATAAGAAGTCTAATAGCCTCACTTTCAATGACGCAGAGAAATACGATGAAAACTCTACTACAACTTAACTCAAGCATTTTCTCCTCCGGTGGCCATTCTACCCAGCTTGCCGATCAGTTTGTTGCCTCCTGGCACGCAAATGCGTCGGATGCGGAGGTGATCGTCCGCGACCTTGCACATGACCCCATACCTCATCTGGATGCTCAACGGGTTTTGGCTTTCTTTGCTCAGCCCGAAATGCGAACCCCAGAACAACAGACCTATATTGCAGAGTCGGATGCGTTGATCGAAGAGATCAAGCAAGCACAGATTATAGTCATCGGCCTGCCTATGTATAATTTCGGTATCCCTTCAACTCTGAAGGCCTACTTCGATCAAATTGCCAGGGCCGGGGTAACCTTTCGCTATACTGAAAATGGACCTGAGGGGGTGCTAACCGGCAAGAAGGTCTTTGTCTTCGCAGCACGGGGTGGAATGTACGCTGGTACGCCACTGGACAGCCAAACAAGCTATGTGCGCGACTTCTTAAGCTTTCTCGGCATGAATGATGTCGAGTTCGTTTATGCCGAAGGGCTCAATATGGGGGAGGCGACCAAGGAAGCGGCGTTAACTGAAGCCAAACTACGACTCACCGCATTGGCTGCATGAGTGATGGGCGACCAGCAATAACATTATTTTGTTTTATAACTACCTTTACAAGGAGCAACACCATGAAACGTATTACCCTTTTAATTCTGGCAGCAGCCATTTCAACTCCGGCCCTAGCTACACCGGAAACTTATGTCATTGACAATACCCATACCTATCCGCGCTTTTCGTACAGCCACTTTGGTTTTTCGACGCAGTTAAGCCGCTTCGACAAGACCTCGGGCAACATAGTCATAGATCGCGATGCGAAAATAGGTTCTGTCAGCGTCACCATTGACACAACTTCGGTTGATACCGGCTACCCCTTGTTCAACGAACATATACAGGGTGCCGACTTTCTGGATACCGCCAAGTACCCAACGGCTGACTTTACCTCCAGTAAAGTCAATTTCGAGGGTGATAAAGTTTCCTCGGTCGATGGCACACTGACGCTTAAAGGCATCAGCAAACCAGTGACACTGACAGTGACCTCTTTCCAGTGCATGCTGCATCCGATGCTGAAAAAGGATGCTTGCGGAGCCAATGCGACAGCAGTTGTTAAACGCACTGACTTCAACATGGGCAAATATGCCCCCAACGTTGGTGATGATGTGACTCTCACTATCTCGGTTGAAGCGGTCAAAAAATAACTTTTTAGCCAAAGCCGAATCTTAAATTTATTTCCTTCTTAGAACGGTAACTGGTGATCCAATTATCTAATGAGGTTATTAATATGATGAAACTCAGAAAATCCGCAGAACGCGGTTATGCCGATCATGGCTGGCTCAAAAGCTACCATTCGTTTTCATTTGCCGATTACTACGACCTTAATCATATGGGGTGGGGTAATTTGCGGGTGATAAATGAAGACCGCATTGAGCCGGATACCGGCTTTGGTAAGCACAGTCACCGCAATATGGAAATTATTAGCTATGTTCTCTCCGGTGAGCTTGCCCATCAAGACAGCATGGGCAATATCAAAGGAATTCCACCTGGCGACGTGCAGCGCATGAGTGCAGGTAGCGGAGTGACGCACAGTGAGTTTAATCATGCCGAAGGACGTACAACTCATTTTTTGCAGATTTGGATTGAACCCAATGTGCAAGGCATTCGGCCAAGTTACGAACAAAAGACGATTCCAGCAGCAGAGAAACAGGGAGTCTTACGCTTAGTGGCATCCCCCACTGGAGAGCAAAGCTCTGTAATCATTCATGCCGATGCCAAACTCTATGCTGGATTATTTGATGGCAATGAAACGACCGTCCTGATGTTGAACCCACGCCGAAAGGCTTATGTTCACCTGATCCGTGGAGAACTTAAGGTGAATGGTCAAAAAATCAGTACGGGCGATGCGCTATTGCTAGAGCAAGAAAGCCAAATCCAGATTACGGATGCCAAGAAGGCAGAAATATTGGTATTTGATTTGGCGCCTTAACTGT
>DATBQC010001032.1:0-6380 GCA_036561065.1 Methylobacter sp.
ATTATATCGAGGCAATTACCTTTCGACAGTAAAGTGAAACTGCTTAGCTTTGAACAGCAAGAACAAGGCGAAGAACTCTGGGCGGCGTTGGACAATTTTTATGTCATTACCCGTTACAACCACAGTCCTTTATATGCCATGGCCGTTTATCAGTTAAGCCTATCTATTTTAAATAAAAAAGGCTCATTTCCATGAATAAGATCATCCCGCTACTTTTAATTTTTGTTTTATGCAGTTGTACCACCGAACAGATAAGAACTTCCGACTCCTCTGATCAAACATCGGTTACAACTGCCTCCTCTGCAAAACACCATTCAAGATTCCACCTCGGCGGTTATGATACCGCCAACACCGACGAAGAAAACCTGTTACCCCGTATTGCCCGCTACCTGAAACAAGGCATAGCCTCATGGTACGGCCCCGAGTTTCACGGCAAAAAAACCGCATCCGGCGAAATATACGACATGTACGCGATGACAGCCGCACACAAAACACTGCCCATTTCCTCTTACGCTCGCGTCACTAACCTGGAAAATCAGCGTAGCGTTATTGTTCGCATCAATGACCGGGGTCCTTTCCATGGTGACCGGGTTATGGATCTATCATACGCCGCCGCCAAGAAACTGGATCTTGAGCAAGCGGGAACTGGGGCAGTTGAAATCAAGGCGATAGCGCCTGAGCAAGCATTAGCGCAACTGCAAGACACAGCAGAAAAACAACAGAAGAATGTCTATCTACAGGTAGGCTCTTTCGGCAACAAAAAGAAGGCCGAAAAACTGCAAAATAAAATTGCCGCTCATAATTTACCTCAGCCTGAAATACTGCCCTCAACGCACAAGGGCTCTACTCTCTACAAGGTACAAATGGGGCCCATCGAATCACCGACAAACGTTAAACAGCTAAATAATCAGCTGGCAGAACTGGGCATAACAGAGACCCAATTTGTTACTGAACCAGATCAAAAACAAATCTCCGTGATACAATAAAGTCATAGAATGGGCTGCTCAAAAGCCCATCGTTCACGATTGATGGGCTTCGTGCCTCAGCCCATCCTATGTCCACTGTTAGAGAGCTAATGATCCATTTTAAAAATTTCTCCTTTTTTTTATTTTTTAGCCTATTAATTGCCGCGACGCCTGCAAGCGCCGAAGACGCCGAAATCACAACCCCCCCAGCACCCACTATTGCTGCCAGCGCCTACATGCTGATGGACTACGACAGCGGCAAAGTACTGGCGGAAAACAACGCCGACGCCAAGTTGGCCCCCGCCAGTCTCACCAAGATTATGTCCGTTTATGTGGTGTTTCGGGAAATCAGCAACGGTCACTTACATTTAGAAGATCTGGTCACCATCAGCCAAAAAGCCTGGCAAACAGCTGGCTCCCGCATGTTTATTGAAGTCGGCAATCAAGTTAAGGTTCAAGACCTGTTAATGGGCGTCATCATTCAATCCGGCAACGATGCCAGCGTTGCATTGGCTGAACATATCGCCGGAGATGAAACCACGTTTGCCGACATGATGAATCAACATGCCGAACGCCTGGGCATGAAAAACAGCCATTTTGAGGACAGCAACGGCCTGCCAATCGACAATCATTACACCACCGCACGCGACCTGGCTATCCTCACCCGTGCTTTAATCAAAGAGTTTCCTGATTACTACCGCTGGTTTTCACAAAAAGAATTCACTTTCAACAACATCGTTCAACATAACCGCAACCAGCTGCTGTCGCGCGATGAGACGGTGGATGGCGTAAAAACCGGATTTACCGATGCCGCCGGTTATTGCCTGGTCGCCTCCGCGTTAAGAAACAACATGCGCCTGATTTCCGTAGTCATGGGTGCGAGCAGCCCCAACGCCAGAGCCAACGAAAACCAGAACCTGCTCAACTACGGCTTCCGTTTTTTTGAAGCACACAAACTGTACTCAGGTAAAACCTCCCTGTCCGAGGCTAGAATTTGGAAGGGCGACACTAAAAATGTACAACTCGGTTTAACCGAAGATCTTTATGTGACAATTCCACGTCGCCGTTACGACGATCTAAAAGCCGCCATCACCATAGATAAGAAAATTACCGCTCCGGTTAAAGAAGGCACAAAACTGGGTACGGTCAACGTCACCCTCAAAGGTGAACCTGTCGTCAGCAAAGACCTGATCGCCCTGAAATCGGTAGAACAAGGCAACATACTTCAACGGCTCTACGACAGCGCGATGATGATGTTGGAGAAGTCGGATGGACAATAAAACCGTCTATCTGAATGGCGACTACCTGCCACTGGATGAAGCCAAAATATCGGTCATGGATCGCGGTTTTTTGTTTGGCGACGGGATTTATGAAGTCATCCCGTCCTACTCGGGCAAATTGTTCCACTTCTCTGAACACATGGAACGGCTGGAAAACAGCCTATCCTCCATTCGCGTGGCTAACCCCCATGACCGGGCGCAATGGCTGGAAATACTGACACCGTTACTGGATGCAAATCTGGATCAGTATATTTACCTGCAAATCACCCGCGGCGTTGGTTCCAAAAGAGACCATGCTTTCCCGGAAGAGATTACCCCGACCGTGTTCGCGATGAGCTCAACCATCGTGCCTTTTGCAGATTTGGATTCCGGCGCAAGAGCCCTCAGCGTCGATGACAGCCGTTGGGAACTATGCAATGTTAAAGCCACCACGCTGCTGGCTAACATTTTGCTCAGGCAACAAGCTGTAGAAAAAGGTTGCGCCGAAGCCATCCTGGTCAAGGACGGCTATGTGACCGAAGGGGCCGCCAGCAATATATTTGCGGTCATCGACGGCATCCTGATTACACCGCCCCTAGGCCAAGCGATATTGCCGGGCATTACCCGCGATGTGATCCTGGAACTTGCGGAGCAAAACAACATCCCCTACAGCGAAGACATCATTTCACTGGATGCCTTAAAAACAGCCAGCGAAATCTGGTTAACCAGCTCTACACGAGAAATCATCCCGGTTATCCAGCTAGATGAGGACATGATTTCAAACGGCAAACCCGGTCCGGTATGGCAAACCATGAATCAATTATTCCAGGCCCACAAAAAATCCCAATCATGAGTGAAGAGACCCTTTTAGAATTCCCCTGCCAGTTTCCGATCAAGGCCATGGGAAAATCCGATCTTGAACTTGACCTGCTGGTTATAGAAATCGTGCGGCGCCATGTTGTCGACATTAGCGAAGGCGCGATAACCACGCGCCCCAGCAAAGACGGCAATTACATTGCCGTAACGGTCATTGTAGAAGCCTCCAGCAAACAACAACTGGATGCCATTTACCAGGATTTAACCGATCATCCGCATGTGTTGATGGCTTTGTAGGAACAGAACAGCAGTACTGACTTAAGCCGTTCGTGCTGAGCTTGTCGAAGCATGAATGGCTTAAGTCATTGCGTGAAATGCCCTTCGACAAGCTCAGGGCGAACGGATGGGGGCTTAAGTCAGCAGTAACGGTCACGAGGAACGCCGCCGACACCTGGACACATATAAATCATCTTAATGGTAACGATACGTAACTTAGGATTGCAAGATTATGAATCCACCTGGCAAGACATGCAGCGATTTACCCAAAATCGCGATGCCGAAACCGCCGATGAAATCTGGATCACAGAACATTCCCCTGTTTATACGCTGGGCTTGAACGGCAAGCGCGAGCATCTACTCAATACCGGCGACATTCCGGTCATCAATTCCGACCGGGGCGGTCAGGTGACCTATCACGGCCCCGGTCAGCTGATTATTTACACCCTGCTGGACATTAAACGGCTAAACTTAAGCATCCGCTCGCTGGTCACAACCCTGGAGCAAGCCATGATTTTCGCTTTAGCCCAATACGGCATTACCGCGGTCGCCCGTGCAGACGCCCCCGGCGTTTATGTCAACGGCAAGAAAATCGGCTCCATCGGCCTGCGCATCAAAAAAAACTGCAGCTATCACGGCCTAAGCATCAATAACCATATGGATTTGCGCCCTTTCGACCATATCAACACCTGCGGCTATTCGGGCCTTGAAGTGACCCAATTGACCGACCTGGGCGTGACCGTCAGCAACGCTGAACTCGCCCCCCCTGTTACCCAAGCAATCATCACGACATTAGCAAAATGACTTATCAAGCGCCTTCCCGATCCACGCCCGAATCACACCAGCGCAACACCGAAAAGCTGGCAAAAATCCCGATCAAAGTAGAGCCTGCCGAAACGACTCTGCGCAAACCCGAATGGATACGCGTAAAAATATCGGCCAGCGACGAAGTCACCCGCATCAAACAACTGCTACGCGAAAACAACCTGCATAGCGTTTGCGAAGAAGCCGCCTGCCCCAATATGAGCGAATGTTTCCAGCACGGCACCGCCACCTTCATGATCATGGGCGATTTATGCACCCGCCGCTGCCCTTTTTGCGATGTCGCGCACGGCAAACCGCTAGCGCTGGATAAAGACGAACCTCAACACTTGGCCGACGCGATACAGTCCATGGCCCTGAAATACGTAGTCATTACCTCGGTCGACCGCGATGATTTAAGAGACGGCGGAGCCGGACATTTTGCTGAGTGCATCGAAAAAATCCGTCTGCAAACTCCCGCCACCAAAATAGAAATCCTGGTGCCCGACTTTCGCGGACGTATCGAAAAAGCCGTTGCCATATTAGCCGAACAACCTTGCGACGTATTCAACCACAACCTGGAAACCGTCCCCCGCTTGTACAAACAAGTGCGCCCCGGCTCCGATTACCAAGGCTCACTGGATTTACTGCGCCAATTCCACCAAGCCCAGCCGCAAGTCCCCACCAAATCGGGCCTGATGCTCGGAGTAGGCGAACAGCCGGACGAAGTCCACCAAGTCATGAAAGATTTATTAGCCCACGGCTGCTCAATGCTGACCATAGGCCAATACCTGCAACCCAGCAAAGCCCATTTGCCGGTGCAAAGCTACATCACCCCCGAACAATTCGACGAATACGGCGCAGTTGCCAAAGCCCTAGGGTTTAAACAAGTCGCCAGCGCGCCAATGGTTCGCTCGTCCTACCACGCCGATCTCCAGGCTAAGGGTGTAATGCCCGATTAATGTTGTACATCGCTATTCGCTACTGAACATCAGCATACCCATCGCTCTTCAAATATCGTCACCTCTGCTGACAAAAACACCCTCGCAACGCGTCATCCCTACAGGGAATACCGAATCCACGACTGCATGGACATATTTTTGCTCCATGCAAAATATGCATTCCTCACCTACTTGTGGGTTATGCAGAAGGTAAAGCACCAAAAGTAGGCGCTTTAGGCGACGCAGAGACAGTTGCCGAGAAGCACAGGGATGTGACTGAATGTGCACTCGTAAAAACTGCCACGGTGGATAAAACAATCTTTTAAAAATCCGCGCTTTTAATCTCCTTTCTCAGCAAGGCTGATTGACATATTGAAATTATTACCTACTATTGCAGCATGGCTACGAAGCATCGCTTTCGCGACAAATACCGACTTGAGCTAAGAGAAGATGATTCTCCACCGGTGCATGTGCACTTGGTCGGAGGCAATTTTGATGTATTAATTAACCTGGAGACCCTGAACTGCACCGGCACCTTTCCGCGCGGATTGCGCAAAGAGGTAATGGAGTGGGTTACGGAAAACCGTGAAGAATTGATTGAGGAATGGAACTGTGGCATCAATGAAACGACCCCGCCTGGCAGCGGTTAAACCTTTACCAAACTACCAGCTACAAATGACCTTTATTAACGGCAGCATAATGACCGTGGATAAGGGAGAAGCTATTTTCGGCAAACCGGGACTCACGCCTTTGCGCGATCCGAGCGCTTTCGCCCAAGTGCGCCTCACCAATAGTGTAGGTTGGACAGTCGAATGGACAGACTATGACATTCAAATCGGCGCCGATACCTTGTGGCTGGAAGCGATGTATCAAGCCGCCACCGACGAAGACACCCGCACCTTCCTAGCATGGCGGCTGCGCAACGGACTGTCGCTGGCTGATGCCGCGCAAGCATTAGGCATGACGACACGCACCATGAGCTCCTACGGAACCGGTGCCCGCCCCGTTCCACATCATATTGCCCTGGCCTGCAAGGGTTGGGAAGTTGAGAATCGTTAAAGAGCATTAATAGGGATGTTCGATGATGTCGGGCAAAACCAAAATTCAACGTCTTTGTTCCCTCTCCTGCTGGAGAGGGCTAGGGTGAGGAGATAAAAAAGAATTTTGATGTATGTAATGGTCAACTAAAACCGGACACTTTCTTAAGTAGTCTTCTTATAGAATTCCCGCTCAAATTCCAGCGGGGACTGGTAGCTTAATTTTGAGTGCGCACGTTTGCCATTATAAAAAGCCAAGTAATCAATAATACTCAGCTTTGCCGC
>DATBQC010001033.1:0-1547 GCA_036561065.1 Methylobacter sp.
ATAGTTCCCCCGATACCCTATTACGTCATGCCGACCAAGCGATGTATCAAGCCAAAAAGCTAGGGCGTAATCGTATCAACATCTTTGCATCGGAGGATGTTGCATAGTATTGAGCAGATTATGACTGGCTGGAAAAATAGAATGAGGAATTACGAAAGGAGCGTCGAAAGGGCAAGCACAGCTAAATTGTAATAGTTTAGACTTAACCTTACCCCGTTAATCAATAACCGATACAAAGGGATAGCTTACTTTTTCTCTGCTTCTTTTTTATTTGCTAAAGAAGCGCCGCCTGAATAATGTTAATTTCGCAAAGCCGCTATACGAGCTCAAATCAAAAAAATTGACTTATCAACTTGGATTTTCTACTGTTTGCCAAAGTGGTGTCATCGACAGGCGAGCGCTATGAAACCGGAATATACGGCTGAGTTTCGTTTTTATGAGGAGCTGAACGATTTTCTTCCGCCTGAGCAGCGCAAGCGGACTATCCTCTATCGCTTCAGCGGTCATCCTGGAATCAAAGATCCTATCGAAGCTTTCGGTGTGCCTCACCCCGAGGTAGAGCTAATCATCGTCAATGGCCAGTCAGTGGGCTTCGACTATCAACTGCAAGCCGGCGACCGTGTCGCGGTTTACCCGGTTTTTGAAAGCCTGGACATTAGCCCCTTGATCAAACTGCGCGAAACACCGTTGGGTAATCCCCGCTTTATCCTGGATGTGAATCTGGGCAAACTCGCCAAACGCATGCGTATGCTGGGTTTCGACAGTCTTTATCGCAACGACTATCGGGATGCCGAACTGGTTAAGATCGCGGTGACCGAACAGCGCATCGTGTTGACCCGCGACCGCCGCCTGTTGCATGCCAAACAGATTGGCCATGGTTACTGGGTGCGCGCAGTTGATGTAGAAAATCAAGTCGATGAAGTGCTGCGCCGCTTCGATCTGTATGGCTCGATTCAGTTGTTTGTCCGATGTCTGGTTTGCAATGGTGTCTTGGCACCGGTTGCTAAGACGGATATTCTGGATCGCCTCAAGCCCAAGACCCTGCTCTATTACGAAGATTTCCAGCAATGCGCCGATTGTCGGCGAATCTATTGGGAGGGCTCGCACATGGAGAGAATGCGCCAACGCTATGCTAAGTGAAACTGGCTTGAATTATTTCGGCTTTAATACGTTTAAGCCAAAAAATAAAACAATCAAACTGTTTGACGTATAATTTGACAAACTGCTGATAAGGGCGTTAGTGCATTGCCTCCCCCTTAAATAAACATTTATACTCCGGGGCAGTATGATCGGCTTCGGATTGGATGAAAATCGTTATTGCGGCTTATTTATTAGTTAAATCGTGGCGATAGTAATTTTAGGGGTTGTAGGTTATGGATAAAATTAACATGATGAAAACGGAAGAGCGGAGAGGTTTTTTTCGAATTGATGATGAAGTTAATCTGTTTTATAAAAAAATAGATGAAAAACTGGTGACCGAACCGCATCATGTTTCCGATAATGTTTTGAATAGCTGTTCATTGTCTACCGCGCTTGAAATGATATCG
>DATBQC010001034.1:0-3195 GCA_036561065.1 Methylobacter sp.
AGGAAAGTCCGGGCTCCATTGGGCAGGGTGCCAGGTAACGCCTGGGAGGCGTGAGCCTACGGAAAGTGCCGCAGAAAATATACCGCCTGTCACTTAGGTGATCGGTAAGGGTGAAAAGGTGTGGTAAGAGCGCACCGCGCAACTGGTAACAGGAGTGGCATGGTAAACCCCACCCGGAGCAAGATCAAATAGAGGGACAGACGCGTGGCCCGCGCGGTTCCTGGGTAGATTGCTTGAGCTGCAGGGTGACTTGCAGCCTAGATGAATGACTGTTCTCGACAGAACCCGGCTTACAGGCCGACTCTTTCTTCCTTTTTTCGAGTGTTTTTCGCTCGATATATGGCATGCTCCTGCATTCATGTGGTCGCTGTTGTATCACTAAAAACTCAAAAACTGTCAGCTAATTATTGCGACGGTATCTTTGATTTAGCTCTCATTTTGATCAAAAAAGCTGAAACCTTTCGGCAGCCTCATACTTAAAGTACTTTCTCACCAAGACCAATTAACATTCTGATAAAAGATGGGAATTATTTTGCCATTTATTCGGTGGGGATATTCTCTGCTGATTATGATGTAAGTCATTGGTGAAAAAGAAAGAATTTAAGGTGAAATCATTCTTGACTAGGGGTTGTTTGAAATCTATAGTGGGCATAAGTGGTAAAAAGTGGAAAGAAATGGTTTTTTTGGGGAAATTTGGGGTGAGTCTTGTTTCGAGGCATTAGTTCAATCAATCTAGACGGCAAAGGACGTCTTGCAATTCCTACCCGTTACCGGGAAGAGTTACAGGATTGTTGCGAGTGTCAGATGGTTGTGACGGTTGCTGTCAATGAGCGCTGTGTTGGCGAGAACGGCTGTTTGTGGCTGTATCCGATGCCTGAGTGGGAGAAGCTCGAACAAACGATCAGTAAATTACCTACTTTAAATAAAATGGCCGGCAAGCTAAGACGGTTTGTTATCGGTAATGCGTCCGAATGTGAAATGGATGGACAAGGCCGATTGTTGCTGCCGGAAAAATTAAGAACATTTGCCAATGTGGACAAGAAAATTGTCCTAATTGGCCAGCTGAATAAATTTGAGCTGTGGAATGAGGAGGCCTGGGGATTGAAAGAAGCCGAATGGCTGGGTGGCGATGATAATGAAGGGTTGGAAGATTTAGGCTCCTTATCCTTTTAATGCGGGAGATTTGTTAGTGGAACATTTGCCCGTCATGTTTGCAGAAGCATTGCAGCAGTTGGCTATAAAAAAAGACGGTATTTACCTGGATTGCACGTTCGGTCGGGGTGGGCATAGTCTGGGAATCTTAAAATTGCTGGGTCCTGATGGACGGTTGCTGGCTTTTGACCGGGACTTGGATGCGATTAACTCTGATTATGCGCAGGCCATGCTGGAAGATAAGCGCTTTAAGCTGAAACAAAGTTGTTTTTCTGAGTTGGAAAGTTTAGTCGCCAGTGAAGGTTGGACGGGGAAAGTCGATGGCATATTGATGGACTTGGGCGTGTCGTCGCCGCAACTGGACAATCCTGAACGAGGCTTTAGCTTTTTACGCGACGGGCCGTTGGATATGCGGATGGATGGCACTGCAGGCGTCTCCGCAGCGCAGTGGTTGGCTAGTGTTGATGAAAAGGAACTGGTTAAGGTTTTATTTGAATACGGCGAGGAACGGTTTGCGCGGCGCATAGCTCGCGCGATTGTTGAACGAAGAGTTGAAACGCCCATTACCACCACCAGGGAGTTGGCGAAGTTAATTGAAGACGTAATACCGGTCAAAGAGAAGCACAAGCATCCGGCAACTCGGAGTTTTCAGGCGATCCGCATTGAAATTAATAGAGAGTTGGATGAGTTAAAAGATGTGCTGGAACAGTCCGCCAGAGTTTTGAAACCGGGAGGGCGTCTGGTGGTGATTTCTTTCCATTCGCTGGAGGATCGTATCGTCAAGCGTTTTATCAGGGCCGAGTCTGGGGCCAAATATAACCCCGGCAAGCTACCCATTAAAGAAGTCGATATAACCAAAGGCATCCTGAAGAAAACAGCTAAAGCCTTGAAAGCGGGGACGCAGGAAATTGCTCAAAATGCTAGGGCGCGAAGCGCGGTTATGCGAGTAGCCGAGAGAGTTTAAATGGTAAGTCGCTATTTGGAAGGAGGGCTGATATTGGTGTTGTTGATTTCGGCTCTGGTCGTGATTTACAGCAAGTACCACTCGCGATTAATTTTTATTGAGATTCAAAAGCAGGAAAGAGCGCTGGATCAGTACGAGGTGGAATGGGGTCAGTTGCAACTGGAGCTGACAACATTGACAGAACAGAATCGGGTGGAGCAGGTGGCACGGGAGCAACTGAAGTTGGTTATGCCGGTGCGGGAAAAAATTATTTATATAAAGCCGTAAATGATGCATTTTCAAGGCAAACATAGGGCACACGGCAAAGGCGGTAGTTTTTTAGGCCGGGCGCATCGGTTCCCTGTCGGTAGCGGTGCTTCCGCCCTCCATGACAATCGAAGGAAAATGGTCGTCGTTTTTATAATGGCCTGCATGGCGGTGCTGGTGGGCCGAGCGGTCGATTTGCAGGTGTTGAATAAGCAGTTTTTAAAAGATCAGGGTGATATGCGGCATGTCAGCGACGTGTCGGTTTCGGCTTACCGAGGCATGATAAAAGACAGGAATGGTGCGCCGCTGGCGATCAGTACCCCGGTCGAGTCTATCTGGATGAATCCGCAAGAGATTGACTTGGCAAAAAAAAATGAAATCGGGCAAGCGGAAAAGCTGTTGAATTTGCCGAAGGGAAAGGTTGATGAACTGGTTAAGGGTGATGCGCATAGGCAGTTTGCGTATATTGCCCGCCAAATCAGTCCGGTGGTTGCCGAGCAGGTGAAGGCATTGAAGCTTACGGGCGTTTATTTCGAACGGGAATTCAAGCGGTTTTATCCTGCCGGCGAGGTTTCAGCGCACTTAGTTGGATTTACCGATATTGACGATGTGGGTCAGGCGGGGCTGGAGTCGGGATACGAGCGGTCATTGAAAGGAATTCCAGGTAGCAAGCGGGTTATCAGGGATGGGCAGCGTCGAATTATTGAGGATGTAGAAAATATAAAAGAGCCGGTTGCAGGCAAGAATCTGGAATTGAGCATTGATCAGCGCATCCAGTATCTCGCGTATCGGGAGTTGCAGCTGGCAGTTAATCAGCACAAGGCGAAATCAGC
>DATBQC010001035.1:0-1935 GCA_036561065.1 Methylobacter sp.
GAGTCCGGGTTGACGGAATTTTTGACCAGAAAGGGTGTGACAATTTTGCCTTTGTTCGCCAACGTTGCGGTAGCTCTGGCCAGCTGTATCGGCGTGACCTGTAGAAATCCCTGACCTATTCCGGTGATTAATGTTTCCCCTGGATACCAGGACTGGTTGTGTTGGCTGCGCTTCCACTCGCGCGAGGGTAATAATCCCGGCTTTTCTCCGACCAGATCGATGCCGGATTTTTCGCCGAAACCAAAATGTTGCAAAAAACTATGCATACGGTCTATGCCCAAGGTTGATGCCAGGCTGTAAAAATACACGTCGCAGGATTGGGTAATGGCTTCGGTCATATTAACCGAGCCATGACCGCCTTTTTTCCAATCCCGGTAGTGGTGGCTGACATTGGGCAGTTGATAAGAGCCTGGACAGAACAGCTTGTGCTCTGCACTGATGGCGTTGTATTCAAGTCCGGCCAGCGCAATAAACGGTTTAACGGTTGATCCCGGCGGATATAAGCCGCGCAGTGCACGATTGTAAAGCGGTTGGTTCTCGGAGGATTGCAGCGCCTGATATGCGTCATTGGCGATGCCGATAACAAAAGGATTGGGATCAAAGCCGGGGCGGCTGGCAAAAACCAGTACGCCGCCGGTTTTAACTTCAATAGCGACGACCGCACCATTGAAGTCGCCTAGTGCATCATAAGCGGTTTTTTGTAAATCGATATCCAGCGTTAGATAAAGATTTTCACCCGGTATAGGGGGAACCGAGTTCACTGTATTGATTGCGCGTGCCTGGACATTGGTTTCTATTTCCGCATAGCCGGTCTTGCCGTGCAGCTCGGTTTCGTAAGTGTTTTCTATGCCTATCTTGCCTACATGAGTCGAGCCTCGGTATTCTGCGATGGGCAAGGATTTCATTTCTGCTTCGTTGATGCGGCCCACATAACCGACAACATGAGAGGCCAAGTCGGCATAGGGATAATGTCGAACTAGGCGAGCCTGAATGTCGACGCCGGGAAAATAAGGCCGGACTACCGCAAATTTGGCAAGTTCCTCGTCGGTCATGCTGATTAACAAGGGTGTACTGACGAAGCGTTTTTGTCGTTTGCGTTGTTTCTGGTATTGATCGATTTTTTCGTCTGAGATGTTGAGCAGTTTTTGTAAGCGCAGCAGGGTGTCGTCAAGATCTTTGATTTGTTCTGGAATCAGTTCAAGGCTGAAAGATTGTGTGTTGTCAGCCAGTACTTTGCCTCGTCTGTCATAAATAATACCCCGGGTCGGCACCAGTGGTTCGATTTTAATGCTGTTGTCTTTTGCCAGTGTGGCGTAATGTTCGTGTCCGACAATTTGCAGGTAAACCAGGCGCACAATCAGGCCTGAAGTTAATAGCAGTATGACGATAAAGGCAGCAATAATGCGGTTGACAAAAAGACGGCTCTCTTCCAGCTTGTTTTTAATGGTATAGATGCGTGACATGACAGCTACGGCAGGGTTTATTTAGCGGTGCGACGTGATAAACGGACACGGCGCAGTGCTGTATAGATCAGGGGCCAGCAGAGTGTGCCGGTAAAAATAGGTAGCCAGAAAGAAGCATGCAGTTGAGTGGGTTGTTGAATGTTTTTTAGCCAGAACAGCAACATTTGGGAAAACAGTAAGCAAAAGAATATAAACAAGCCCTGTTGCGGCAAGGGAAATTGGCGCAAGCGTTTGTGCAGTATTAGGCAGCAATAGATAATCAGCGTATAGGTCAATGCATATTGACCGAATACTCTGCCAGTCAATACATCGGTCAGCAATCCGACTGTCCAGGCATTAAAGATGCCTGCTCGTTCCGGTACGGCAAGCGCCCAGTAGATCAGTACCAGCAGTACCCAGTCTGGATTGATGTCGGTTAAAAAACCCGGCCAAGGGGTAATTCTTAAGCACATCGCCACGATAACAGTCAAAA
>DATBQC010001036.1:0-5771 GCA_036561065.1 Methylobacter sp.
CGAAGTAATCCGACGATAAAGATCGCAGTAACAACGCAATGATGTAACTACTCCAAACTGAGTAAAAAACGTCTAATTTTGGAATTCACCTAATTCTCCTCGTTGGGTGGTCTACGCAGATTTATCAGATTCTACATCTCAACGTTTTTTTGAATCATATAGTATCTGTAATTTTCGGTCGTTACACTGCAAAATAAAATGGACGTTGAATTAACCTGAATCCAATCTGCAAACGCAAATAACAGGAAAATCTATTATGAAACTAAATGCTAAATTATTTTTTATAGTTATGTTAACGATGTTTTTCAATACCGCAATGGCTGATCGCGACCGGCGAGGCGGGGGCGAAGGCCGTGAGAATCCTCGGTATGAGCAAAATGAGCAACGCCAACAGCTCAATCAGCGCAATGAGGAACGTGCAGAGAGATTGCAAATGAATGAAGGGCGTGGTGCTCAGCAGAACGGCATGCAAAGCAGAAATGCCAATGCCGGCGGTGGACGGCGTAGATAAGGCTAGGTTAGGAGTGATTTCAGAGGGATGTGATGATCTGCTAACAATGTTGAAAATTTTTCACACAGTAAAGAGTGTCAAGATTTACTGTCAGAATTGAGTCAACCACCTTTATCTACTATTTTGGAGGCGAGAAGCCATGAATAAAGTTGCACAAGTGACGATTTACTTTTGGATTATGAAGATTTGTGCAACCACTTTAGGTGAGACCGCAGGCGATCTCTTGTCGATGACGATGAACGTGGGTTACGCCATCAGTTCCATTATCCTCATTAGCCTATTCTTAATTACACTTGTAATGCAGCTTGTTTCGAGCAAGTTTCATCCGTTGCTGTATTGGTCCGTAATCCTTACAACCAGCACAGCCGGCACGACAATATCCGACTACATGGATCGAACCCTTGGTCTAGGTTATGCGAAAGGTTCATTGATTTTGGTCACTTGCTTGATGATAGTGCTGGCTGTTTGGCGTTTCAGCGAAAAGACACTCTCTGTTAGCAATATCCAAACAACCAAAGCAGAGCTGTTCTATTGGGTGGCAATTTTGTTTTCAAACACTCTGGGCACAGCCTTGGGCGACTTTTTAGCCGATGACTCTGGGTTAGGCTTTCTTGGAGGTGCTATTATCGTTGGTGCACTCATTGCGCTTATCGCCCTTGCTTCATTTGTCACCCGTCTGAATCGGGTCATGTTGTTTTGGTTCGCCTTTATACTGACACGTCCATTTGGAGCGACTTTCGGAGACTTGCTCACAAAACCTATCGAAAAAGGCGGGTTGGGATTCGGTACTGTCGGCTCATCAATGATTCTTGCGATTCTGCTTGTAGCCGTTGTCGTCTATACAATCGGTATAGAGAGACGCATATCACAGGAAACGACGGCCTAGCTTTATCTAGCGGACGTCTTTTTCGTAGTTACAACAAAGAGAAAAACCATTTTTTCAATCCCAGGGAATAAATAATGACAATTCGCATAACTGCCTTTCTAGCGGCGCTAGCTGCATTACTGCCTGCTACGGGCCAGGCTGAGATGAACGGACTGGATCGTGTCGAGCACATCGTCGTCATCTATCTTGAAAACCGTAGCTTCGACAGCCTGTTCGGCTTATTTCCTGACGCCAACGGCCTTGCCGACGCTCAAAACGCGCCTCCCCAAGTAGACGAATACGGGCGGCCTTATAAAACGTTGCCTGGGGTAATGAACGCCGAACACAAACCGGCCACCTTTGATAAGCGTTTCCCTGCTGATTTGCCCAACGGTCCCTTCGATATCGCCCGCTATGCGAAGCCTGACGAGAAACACCCCGACCTCACCCATCGATTCTTCATCCACCAGATGCAGATCGACGGTGGTCGCAATGACCGCTTTGCCCAGCTGTCCTCGGCGGGCGGATTGACGATGGGGCATTACGACCTGTCAGGCACGGCGCTGTGGAATTATGCCAAGGAATTCACCCTGGCCGATAACTTTTTTCAGGGGGCTTTTGGCGGTTCGTTCCTGAATCATCAATGGCTGATCTGCGCCTGCACACCGGTGTTTAAAGACGCACCTGCCGAACTTAGTCAATGGAAAGGCGATCCTGCCACCGGCAAGTCGATCAGCGATCCGAGCATCACTGAAGACGGTTACGCAGTCGGCACCATCCAGCCGCATTTCCCACCGTTCGATGCCGCACGTCAAGAGAATCGCCTGCCCGTGCAGTATCAATCCACCATCGGCGACCGGCTGTCGAAAAAAGAGATTTCCTGGGCGTGGTATGCCGGCGGTTGGGACGATGCGGTGGCCGGGAGAAAAACCGAGGACAATTTTCAATACCACCATCAGCCTTTCGTGTTTTACGCCAACTATGCGCCGGATAGTCAGGCGCGGGCTGTACATTTGAAGGATAAAAGCAAGCTGTTCGCCGATCTCAAGGGCGATTTCCCGCAGGTGGCTTTTTTCAAACCGGTGGGCAGTAAAAACCAACATCCGGGTTATTCCAGTATTTTTGAGGCCGACCACGAGGTCAAAGAGGTGGTGGAGGCTATCCGCAGCAGTGCGATTTGGTCCAGCACTGCTATTATCATTACTTACGATGAATACGGCGGCCTTTGGGATCACGTCGCTCCGCCCCAGATCGACCGCTGGGGGCCTGGCACCCGCATTCCTACGATCATCGTTTCGCCGTTCGCGAAGAAGGGCTACGTTGACCACACGGCCTATGATACAACCTCGATTCTGAAGCTGATCGAAAACCGCTTCGGCTTGGCGCCACTGACAAGTCGAGACGCTAAGGCTAACGGTCTGGAGGGGGCGTTCGACTTCGACCAGTGAGATGGAGAGCTTTGCAGCAATTAGGGATTGAAACCGATAAGCGGTGCAAACCTAAATAATTTGTTAGACATACCCAGAGCTAACCCTAGAAAAAACGCGAGGAAAAAATGGCAAAATCGAAGGTGACAGAAATCGAGTGGCTTCCCGATGTGGAAGAACACGACTATCCGGCGGCTGAATCTTATCTCAGAATACTTTATAACGAAGATCGGGTTGCCGACATGATAACTAGATTTAAAAGTGCCGCTATCGTGCAGTTCAAAGCCAAGGACATCTTCAGGGCGTCCCAGCTTTCATTGTTGGGGGTGAGCAATTTACATGTCGAGAAGGACAGGAAAAAAATCCAAAATGGGAAAAGTCTTTCTCCTCTCCTGCTCTTAAGAGACGAATTGAACGGTAAAGTGGTGATTGCGGATGGTTACCATAGGCTGTGCGCTATTTACGAGTTTGACGAGGATGCTTTGATACGATGCAAGATCATCTGAGGTCAGAGCTCCTGGTTCATCGCAGGCAGGATTAGTTTTGATAGAACTGAAAATGCCGTGTTTCCCCAAACGAATATTTAGATAAATTTGAAATGAAGGCCGTACGCCCGACCAAAAATCCTGATTTGCCAGTGAAGCAAAGTAAATGGGTATCGTTTGCCGATGTAATTGCGGGTCTGTCGGTTGCCTTTATTTTGCTGCCGGAGGCTGTCGCATATGCCGCCATCGCGCATCTTACGATTCAATCCGCGATAACTGCCGCATTGGTGGGCTTAATGTGTTACGCCTGGTTGGGAGAAAGTCATTTTGCGATCGTTGCGCCAACTTCATCCGCCGCTGCGCTTCTGGCGGCGGTAGTCCTATCAATGCATCCTGTCGATGGTAATGCTGCCGCAGGATTAGGCGTTGCATTGGTCATATTAACCGGTGGCGGTTTGTTAGTCTTTGCGAAAGCGGGACTCGGACGATTGTCGGCATTCGTTTCGCGGCCTGTGCTGCATGGTTTTTCGTTTGCTTTGGCGTTAACCATTATCAGTAAGCAGCTGCCGATCATACTCGGCATTAAAGTCCAGGCTACCGATCCTTTTCATATACTCGTTGAGTTAGTTAATCATTCCCAGGAATGGGCTGCTTGGAGCACAGCCATAGGGGGCGGCGCACTCATTGTATTATGGTTGCTGAAACGCTGGCCTCTTGTACCGGGCGCTTTTGTGGTGCTGGTATTCGGTATCTGTTTAAGCAATACGGTGAACCTTGCCGACTATAATGTGGCTATTGTCGGGCCTGTGTTAATCAAATTGCCGGATTTGAGTTTCCCCCAACTGCCACTGGAAAAATGGATTCAGTTAGCGGAGTTGGCGTGCGGTTTACTGGTAATCATTGTTGCCGAATCCTGGGGCAGTATTCGTAGCCTATCACTGATTCACGGTAATGTTGTAGAACCTAACCGTGAACTGTCTGCGCTGGGCGCAGCCAATCTTGTTTCGGGTCTGCTCCAGGGGATGCCCGTCGGCGCAGGGTTCTCAGTCAGCTCTGCGAATGAGGAAGCGGGCGCACAAAGTAAACTGGCCGGTGTCATTGCTGCATTAGTGTTGCTGTTAATGGTCGTTTTTGGGCAGGCGTGGATAGGGCATATTCCGGAACCCATTGTTGCCGCGGCGGTCATCAATGCCTTGAGCCATGCGTTAAGCCCTAAATCACTCATTTACCTCTGGCGGATGGATCGCGATCAATATCTTGCGCTGGCTGCGGTTATAGCCGTGTTAGCTTTCGGGGTGTTACATGGAATGCTGATTGCCATCGGCTTGTCATTAGCATCGGCGATACGGTCTTTCAGCCAGCCTTTGGTCAAGGAGTTGGCAGAGCTGGGAAGCTCGCGCGACTATGTGGATAGAGAAAATCACCCTAAAGCCCAACCCCAGCCCGGTCTATTGATTCTGCGTCCCGAAGAGCCGCTGTTTTTTGCCAGCGTCGAAGGCATTCTGGCCGAAGTTCAACAGCGCTTAGAGCGTAGCAGCGATGCGCAGGTTCTTATTATAAGTCTTGAGCAAAGTGCAAATCTCGACAGTACGGCGGCAGAATGTTTAATTGAACTGGCTGATAACCTTAAGCGTCAGAATAAAGTGCTTTTATTGGCACGAATCAAAGATCCGATCAGGCAGTTATTGCTTAAACTGGCTGAGGAGCAATTTCATGGCAAACTCTTTTGGAGCGTAGACGATGCGGTAGTTGATGCCCAAAGAAGTATGACGTTAAATCCTTCTAATACAGTGCGGCAACATGCTGCTCACGCTCCGTTTTCATGAATAATTGAGCAAAATTACAAATCCTACCCTTTATGGCTCATAACGGACTTACAACATGTGTTCCTGATAAGACCCATGTCAGTTAGCTCAGACAGTGAAACTTTATTCAGTATGGTTTTAGCCTGCAATCGCCACAGAAAAATTATGAATAATCGTGATTATGCATTCAACAATATCAAGTTCGCCGAAGATGGCTTAGTTGGAATTTTATCAACCTGTGCAATTTTACGAAAAGCCGCTTCCGATATAGCGCCAATGCTTAATGAGGCCTCTATAGATAACGACCCCGGCAATATATACATGCGCATGCATTATATATTGTTAGCTCTTGGCCAAAATGAGATGGCTCTTGATATGCAATCGGATGCCCTTCGGCACAGATCGATTTATCGGGTGGTAAGTCCGGCAACTCCGAAGATAAGATTGCTCGCCATTATGGGACCCGGCGATATGACGGACAACACCCCCATAGATTTTCTTGTAGAACATAGTGATATACAGCTAGATTTACTTTTTATTTCGCCAGAAATAAACCTTCCAAGTTCAATACCTGATCATGACGTTGCATTTGTTGCATTGGGCGAATCGGATAAAAACAAGCCAATACTCGAAAAAATAGAAAAACTACTTCTTGCTTGGCCACGCCCTTACATCAAT
>DATBQC010001037.1:0-1875 GCA_036561065.1 Methylobacter sp.
CTGTTCTCAGGTAGCCTGCTCTCAAGCCGTGGTCGGCGGGATTGATGGCGATTTGCCAAGGGATTTCGATACATGAAAAAGGGCGCGCATGACCTGGCCTAATCCTTCAATGACGCGATGGCTCATGAACAGCCGGCGCTCAACGACGGGCGACCTGCGACGGTTTGCCGTTCACGAAATCGCGGCTTATGGCCTCAAGTTGCGCGGCGCGAGTTTTCTTTGGGGTTGGAGCGGCGACGGCAAAATGCAAGCCTCGATTGGCGCCAGCGTGCAAGGCGGCGAAGACGGCGCGACCTTGGTGCTAAATTACACGCTGAACGGTTCGCCCGTGACGCAACGCATGCGGCTGGCGGCGTCCCCTTGCCGTTTTGGCGGTGTGCGCTGGCTCGCCATTTGCCCAAACAACGGGCGGCGCGTCGCGCATCTCTATATCGGGGCTTCGGGCGCTTTTTCGCGCCAAGCTTATCGCCTCGCATTCAATTCGCAGCGGGAATGTCCGTTGGATCGATCCTTGCGGCGGCGAGACAAGGCGCTCGCGAAGCTGAACGCCGATAGCCCGATGGGTTGGGGCAGGCCCAAGGGAATGCATTCTCAAACTTACGAGAGGCTCATGCAGGAGGTTTTTCAGGAGGAAGAATTTTTCGAGGTGGCGATACGGCAAAGGTTTGGATTTGCGATTTAGAGCCGGGCAGGTGGCGAGCAATATCTCATGATCGCGGCGAAGGCGCTGGCGCATCCCGTGTCGCGCCAGTGGAAGGGCTAATGGCGGCGCACTATCTAAGTTCTTTGAAATCAACACGTCCCTGGTCAAAGAATTCATATAGATGACGAAGCCTTCTGTGTATCGAAAGCAAAACTTTAGCCACAGTTAACGGGTCTTTCCCTGCCATCTCGTAAAGTGTCTCATAAGGAACAGCATCAAGTGTAGAAGCAAATTTCTTTGCACGCGAAGCGACACTATCAGCGACATCGCCAAAATTATCAAATTCCGAAGCTGGCAGCGTAAGTAGGTTCAATTGCGACAAATATCTATGCAATTCGCTATACTCTTTGTTTATCGCATCATTGTTTCTCTTATAGTGCTCCACTAGCCGTCTAACCTCATGAAAGGGATGAGCCTTGCCGGAAATTTTTACAAAACCAGGTGACATGTATTGCATGCCCTTGAGCCTCAACCTCTCATTTGGCAGTTGAGCACTCTTCATTGAATTGTAAAATGATAAGTAAACATAAGCCGAAAAACGCCACTGGGCAGGTAATGCGGGTGGCTATGGAACGCGAGCGTCTCATGGATTCGCGCACACAAATCTAATTTACGAGCGTTCCCACAACCTCTCCTTGGTTACCCACAACAGGTGACGGGTGTTGGGCAACCATCTTCGTGTAATGTTTCCGGAAAGCTATCAGCAACCCCGCATCTTTCGTAGCTTTGCATGACTTAAGAATTTGAGGCCCAAGCTTTAGGTCGACAGTGTATCGAGATGCCTTGATTAGTTTTTTTGCTGTCTCGAACATATGCATAGCTTCATCCGACATGCCGCCTGTGGCCCAAAACTCAAACCGAATTTCTAGATTCTTCCAATCTGGATGGAGCTTAGCTTGCTCATAGAATATCGGAATATTGTGCTGCAACCACCGCTTAACGTATTCATCGGGGATTGTTCCATATGGGCTATAGCCCTTGCATTCGATAAACGTGACTATTGAGTTTCCAACGGAGATAACGTCGGCCTCAGCAAATTGCCCTTTCGACGATTTGAACACGCGGTTCATTTTGACGTCAGGGGAAATCGTCTTTCGCGCTACCTCTGCTGTTATATATTCAAATAGAGTGCCGCGAAGCTGATTTGACGCGCCTTCAATCTTGCCGAGTTT
>DATBQC010001038.1:0-2405 GCA_036561065.1 Methylobacter sp.
CGAGTGAAAGGTGACGGCAAGAATCGCCGCCGGCTTCTCGCCCGCCGCGAACAAGGATTGCGCGGCGCCTTTTCCAAGAAACTGACCCGCCAGCGCCTCGGCGCGCCGCGAGCCGATCTCGCAGAGTTCGTGCTTATTGAGGTTTTCGGCGTGGCGCAAAATGATGATGCGCGCCGGCTCGGCGAAGGCGGATGAGGACAGTGACGCGGCCAGCGCGAACACGCAGCATCGCAACAGAGAATTGCTCACGATTTCGCTCCGTGTTTCCCCAGGCGCCCAGCATACGTAGCGCAGCGACAGTGTTGTGAAGGAAGAGCGGCGAGATTCGCGGGTTTGCTGGCGGGCGGCGGGCGCTTTAGCGGTCCGGGAAAATTAACTTTTTTGGCTTCATTCATGTCTCCGCTAGGCTCGCGAAGCCAATTTATTCCGGAAGGGAATATGTGCCGTTATGCCCCACAAGGATCGCCTGTGCGCGTTAATTTCAAAGGGCTATTTTCCAAAGGAGCTTCCGACAGTCTTCACGACGGATGATTTCGGCAAGCACGTCAATGACATTCTAATTGAATGGAAGAAATTCGGCGTTTTCAGCAGAAAATCAGCCGGAAAAGTTCCGAATAAGAAGTTTCACAAAAGGGATTCATACATTTATTCTGTTGATCACGCAGAAATGGAGACAATATCCAAGCCAAAACGCGGATATGAGCGGCGGAATATTCACATCATCCACCCGATTCCGCAAGCTCTATTAAGCTATGAAATGGCGGTAAACTGGAAATCTGTTCAGAAATGGCTGTTGCGGCAAACATACTCGCTCGATCAGATTCGAATATCTCGATCATACAAACGATCGATAAAAGGCATAAATTTTCAAATACATGATGTTAAAAAACATTACATCGAGTCGATATCTGATTGGTTAGTTAAAACGGACATATCTAGATTTTACCCAACGATATACACACATTCGATATCTTGGGCAGCATATGGTAAGGAGCGAGTGAAAAATAATATCAAGCTATATCAAGGCTCTCTTGCGGACAGGATAGACGTTTTAGTTCGTTCCTGCAATCGAAACCAAACCATCGGAATCCCAATTGGACCGGAGACTTCAAGAATTATCGCCGAAGTAATTTCCTCCCGCATTGATTCTGATTTTCAGAGCAAGTTACCAGACGTCAAGAAGGAGCACATCGATAGGCTACAAGATGATTGGTTTATCGGAGTTGAGACACTGGAGAAGGCTGAAAACGCTTTATCCGCAATCGCATCGGTATATCGAGGCTATGGGCTCGAAATAAACGGAAGCAAGACATCTGTAAGAAGGGCCATAGAATTGTCAGGAAGCCATTGGGTTCATGAAATCGGAGCCTTCTTAGCCCACAGAAGCGGACCCATACGAGGCGTCAGACTGAGGGAACTGATTTCTCTCAGTCTGAGGCTTCAAATTTTGCACCCAAGCGACCCAGTGGTTAGCTATACATTATCTATAATAGAGACACAGCAAACACCTACCGAAGATATCGAGACTCTTGAATCGTTCTTGCTTAAAGCAGCCACAATATCCCCCATTTCGATGGATAGAATTTGCAGCATCATTTTGAATATTCAATATAAGACCAGTAAATTATCGATAAACCGTATTTGCGAAAGATTCACGATACTGGCCGAGCGAAATATCGAGAATGGGAACTTATACGAAGCAATTTGGCTAATTTATACGCTTCGTGGACTTCGTTACCCGTTAAGATCGAAATATATATCGGAGACAATTGAAACGGTCTCATCAAGCGCTTTAGCGTTGATATTGTTAGATATGAATAGCAAGGGTCTTTGTGCATTCCGTCTTCCTGACGTAGAATGGACTAGACGCATTACTGGCGACAGCGTTAAATCAGATTGGATTTGGCTATTGGGTTACGAAGGCATTCGTCACGGATGGCTTGCTGATCCACATAACGTGATGGCGGAGCCATTCTTTCGTGCGATGGCGTCGAGGCATGTCGCGTTTTACGACCCAAAAAAGAATGTGCCTTCGTCTAGAAAAATAGTTGAATTGAGAAAGCGGAGTCACAGGAGCTACGCTCTTGAGGCTCAAAAATTGTTACAGGAGCTACGGGAAATCAAATTTGTTGACTACTAAATAATACGAATACCAACTACTTAAAATATAGTACGACGTAATCCAACAACCCGGGCTTTAATGTAAATTGGCTCACATGAATGAGTGGCTCAGGCCACCGCCATGTCAAATCACCCCTTTGGCGAGGGAACCTCCACTTAATTGTTAGCCGCCTTAAATTTGTGTCGTTTAAGTTTGCAAATTGAACTGCCGCAGCTCCCCGAAAAATCAATCACGCCCAAAAACGCGCCCCCGCGCGCCCTAAACCGCGCCCTCATGCGCGTCC
>DATBQC010001039.1:0-1596 GCA_036561065.1 Methylobacter sp.
GCGGAATTCCTGTTGCATCCAAACTTCGGCGCATTGCTTGCTAACCTCGCAAGCGGATACGATCTGGTTTTGATCGATCCACCGCCAATTTTGGCGGTATCGGACGCGCAAATCATCGGGTCGCACGCCGGTGCGGTCTTCATTCTGACCAGAGCAGGTGTCACTACCGAAACTGAAATCAGCGATTCGATCAATCGCCTGAACCTCGCAGGAATCGCACCGCAAGGAATTCTTTTCAACGATGTCAAGGTGCGATCCAGAACCTACAACGACTATTACTACAGGCCGCCGCTTCAGTTGAAGAATCTTGCCTAAGCGGTTGAGCCAAAACTAATAATTTATGTTGAACGCCGAACGGATCAGAGAAGAGTCCATGTATATCAACTTGAACCGCATGCAAAAGGACGTCGTGTCCATTGGTTTGATCAGCCCGCAACTGAAGGAGAGCGAGGCGCATCCAGCCTCTCAATATGAACCTCCTAACAATTTGAAGATTTCCTGCTATGAATCGGAAGTTCCAGGCTTTGTCGATGCGGAACTTGTCCGTTTATACGGAAATCTGTATTCATCCATCGCCCATTTGAAGTTAAATGGCAATTTGCGCACGGCAAGTACCTACGTGGTAAGTAACGACGATGAAATCGTCACCGTATTCCTGTTCCAGATGGAAGGCGACAGAGTCAATGTATTGAATGAAGTGATTCGAGTCGAACAGGAAGACATTGACCGATTTTCCGGCTATATTTTCCAGCGCTTCAGGAAGGCACAGATTATCCGGTTCAGGGCCATTCATACCGACATTTCCAGTCTGCGATATAGGCACCAGCGCTATAACTACCTCGAAGACTTCGTGGTCGACCTCCCTGACGACACCGAAAGCTATTTGGCCATGCTTGGCAAGAATACACGCCGCAACCTGCGCCGATATCAGAAAAGCCTGCTCCATGACTTCCCTGAGTTCAGCTTTCAGTTTTGCGAGACCGGTCAAGTCCAGGAATCGGACATACGGGAAATCATTGCATTAAATCGAGAGAGAATGTCCGACAAAAACAAGATTCCCTCAATCGACGAAGCCGAAACGGAAAAACTTTTGCGCCTGGTGGCGCAAAGCGGTCTGGTTGGAATCGCCCGGATCAACGGGCGGATTTGCGGCGGCGCGATCAGCTATCGCGTGGGTGGAAATTATTTCCTGCTGACCTTGGCACACGATCCCGCTTACAACAAATACAGCCTCGGAATGCTTTGTTGCTTCCTGCTGATCTGCGAAGTCATAGATCGCGGCGGCGCCGAGGAATTTCACTTTTTGTGGGGCCGGTACGAGTATAAACAATTTTTCATGGGAATCCGGCGCGATCTTGACTATTTGGCCGTCTATCGCTCGTCGACTCAATATGTTCTCAATGCGCCGTATGCGCTCCGGCTCGCGCTCATGAGCAAAAGACGCCAGTTCTCACTCTGGTTCCATGACAGCAAGCGACCCGACACCTTGATGTCGCGTCTGATCGTAAGAGCGCTGAATTTCTTCATGCAATTGAAGGGCAGGAATCGCCCAATGCCGGGGCGTTGACAAGCTGCGGCCATTTCTGAACGGGAAAG
>DATBQC010001040.1:0-3387 GCA_036561065.1 Methylobacter sp.
GAGTTCGGCATTGTATGTGGTTAAGCAATAATAACTAATAGAGCATAGCAGAGAAAAAAGGGTTGTTAGTCATGTAGACCAAAGTTATGCCGTCACTATAATACAAACCGGCATAATACCGAAAAAATAATAACTCGCAGTTAATGAGCCTCATCCCAATTATTTCCAATACCTATGTCGACAATCAGCGGCACATCCAGGTCGGCAGATGCACACATCAGGGTTCTGATGTTCGCTACGCAGTCGTCGACATGATCTTCGGCAATTTCAAACACCAGTTCGTCATGTACCTGCATGATCATTTTGGCATCCGGTTTGTCCCGATACAACCATTCGTCGGCGGCAATCATCGCGCGCTTTATGATGTCGGCCGCAGTCCCCTGCATCGGTGCATTGATGGCGGTGCGCTCGGCGTATTGCCGACGTGCCGCGTTGCGCGAGTTGATTTCCGGTAAATACAGCCGCCTGCCAAACAGGGTTTCAACATAGCCTTGTTCGCGAGCTTGCTCCCTGATGCTGTCCATATAGTTTTTGACGCCCGGATAACGGGCAAAATACAAATCGATATACGATTGCGCCTGGCTGCGCGACAAGCCTAGCTGTTGCGCGAGTCCGAAGGACGACATGCCGTAAATCAGGCCGAAATTAATGGCTTTGGCCGAGCGGCGCAAATCGTTGGTGACTTGGTCGGGAGCAACGCCAAACACTTCAGCAGCTGTGGCACGGTGTATGTCCTGTCCTTCGCTAAAGGCTTTTAACAAGCCTTCGTCAGCCGATAGGTGCGCCATGATACGCAATTCGATTTGCGAATAATCGGCGGCGACTATTTTTTTGCCTTCGGGGGCGATAAACGCCTGCCGGATTTTGCGGCCTTCTTCGCTGCGTATCGGAATGTTTTGAAGATTGGGATCGGAGGAAGACAATCTGCCCGTTGCAGCTACTGCTTGATGGTAGGAGGTATGGATCCGCCCGGTTTGCCCGTCAACCTGCTGCGGCAGCTTGTCGGTATAAGTCGATTTCAATTTGCTTAAACTGCGGTATTCCAAGATCAGCTTGGGCAGAGGGTAGTCGAGTGCCAATTCCTGCAGCACCGATTCTTCCGTGGAGGGCTGGCCTTTGGGCGTCTTCTTTAATACCGGCAGCTTCTGCTGATCGTAGAGGATGTCCTGGATTTGTTTGGGCGAACCCAAGTTAAATGTCTGTCCGGCTAAATCGTGAGCGTGTTGTTCAAGCGAGATAATCTGGCTGGAAAGCTCAAGACTTTGCTGCGCGAGCATTGAGGCGTCGATTAATACACCGTTGTTTTCGATGCGGGCCAGTACGCTGATTAGCGGCACTTCCATTTCTGTATATAGCGTAAGCAATTTTGGCTGCTGCGCCAGCTTTGCAGACAGCACCTGATGTAGTTGGAGGGTGATGTCGGCGTCCTCAGCGGCATAAGGGGCGGCTTGCTCTATCGGCACTTCCTGAAAGCCTATTTGTTTCGCGCCTTTTCCGGCCACGTCTTCGTAAGAAATGGTTTCAACGCCCAGATATTCTTTAGCCAAATCATCCATATTGTGTTTGGTTGCAGTGCTGTTTAGCACATAAGACTCAAGCATGGTGTCGTGGGCGATGCCGCGCAATGCAATGCCGTGATTGGCCAGTACATGCATATCGTATTTCAGGTTTTGTCCGAGCTTGGCTTTATCCGGATTCTCCAGTAGAGGCCGAAGTTTTTCCAGTATTTCAGCACGATCCAGCTGATCCGGCACGCCGGGATAGTCATGAGCCAAAGGCACATAGGCGGCTTTGCCCGGTGTGACCGCAAACGATACGCCGACTATTTGTGCTTTGCTGTAATTGAGACTGGTGGTTTCGGTATCGAACGCAAACAAGTCGGCTTCTTCCAGTTGGGCCAGCCATTCGTTAAAGTGTTGCTTGGTTAAGATGGTTTCATAACTGGAATCGATTTTGGCGGGTTTGTCTTCGATCTGCGCCGCTTCAATAGAACTTCTCTCGGCTGCCAGGACGGGTGCAGTCGAAGAGCCTGTGCTGAGCCCTTCGGCTATGCTCAGGACAGGCTCAGTCGAAGCATCCAGTGTTTTTAACCAGGACGAAAAACCAAATTCAGCCAATAAATTTCTCAGCTCAGCCTTGTCCATCGGTTGCTGTTTTAAGTCTTCGATGCCGTAGGGCAAATCCAGGTCGCATTTAATGGTAGTTAGTTGCTTGGATAGCGGCAGTTGATCCAAACTGGCGCGCAGGTTCTCGCCGATTTTGCCGCCGATTTCATTAGCGTGAGCGATCAGGTTTTCTAAGGTCTGGTATTGCTCCAGCCATTTTGCCGCCGTTTTGGGGCCGACCTTAGGTACGCCGGGAATATTGTCGACGGTGTCGCCTATCAAGGCCAGATAATCAATAATCTGTTCCGGCCTGACGCCGAATTTGTCGATAACGCCCTGAATATCCATGCGCGTGTTGGACATGGTGTTTTCTAGGATAATGTGCTCGGTGACCAATTGCGCCATATCCTTGTCGCCGGTAGAAATAATGACGTCGTAGCCTTGTTGCTCGGCGTGTTGCGCCAAAGCTCCCAGCACATCGTCGGCTTCCACGCCGGACTCGATAATCAACGGCAAACCCATCGCTCGAATCAGGTTGTGCAGCGGTTCAATCTGTACCCGTAAATCATCGGGCATCGGCGGCCTATGGGCTTTGTACTGATCGTAAAGCTCGTTGCGGAATGTTTTGCCCGATGCATCAAAGACCACGGTGATGTGGTCGCTGTGGTAGTCGGTGATCAATTTGCGAAGCATATTGCTGACGCCGTAAATGGCGTTGGTCGGTTCGCCGTTCGCGTTGGTCAGCGGCGGAATGGCATGGTAAGCACGGAATAAGAAAGAGGAGCCGTCAACCAGGATCAGGCGTTCTCTCTGGCTAGGTTCAGTGCTTGTTTGCGTTTGTTGATACATAGGATTTAGATGCAAGGTTAAAGGTGCGAAGCGTCAGGTCTTACGCTTAACATCGACGATATTAGGCAGTTGGCTTATTTTATTAAGCACTTGGCTTAACTGATCGGTATTTTCAATTTGAATGGTCAAATTGAGTAGCGCTGAAAAATCGGGATGCGTATCCAGTGCCGCATTGGAAATATGGATTTTAGCTTGGGCTAAAATTTGGGTAACGTCATTGAGCAAATTATGGGAGTTAAAGGCATGGATGACAATAGGTACTGCATAGCTGGCCTTTTTTGCGCCCCAGTTTACCGCAATCAGTTGGGCCTGTTTTTCAGGATCCAGGTGCAAAATATTTTCGCAGTCTTGGCGATGGATAGTAATGCCTTTCTTATGGGAAATATAACCAATAATGTCGTTGCCCTGAATCGGCGAGCAGCAGTGAGCAAAC
>DATBQC010001041.1:0-3252 GCA_036561065.1 Methylobacter sp.
TCCGCAACAGAAATTACCCCACCCCCCCCCCCCACACATGATTGAATATGCCTGACCAGCAAATCCTGATCATATAACTGCATACTGGCGGAAGGGCGCGGATTGATTTCCAGGACATAGCTGCAATCATCCGTATGAATAAAATCCAACGAATTTAAGCCTTTAAGCCCAAACTCAGGAACCATATGTTTTAGCCAACCGGTTATTTCTGTTTTGTGCTGATTCGACAGATCGGCACTGTTAATCACCCCTGAAAAAACAAACTCCTGCGCCTCGCTTAAACGCACAGACCATTGGCTGTTAAACCCGACAACTTGCACATGCTCGCCGTCAACCAGAAACAGCACCGAATGCGGAGTACCAGCCTGAAATTTTTGCCAGTAAACCTGATTATCCGTACTGTCATCAGCATGATAACGCTTTATCCCGACGCCGCCCTGCCCTTGCATGAACTTAAGCAGCCAGTCGCCGCCGCAATCAACTGGCGCGCTAAAAACAACCTTGGGGTGGGGAATGTTTAACTGATCCAGCGTCGAAAAAAATGCCTGTTTATCCAGCTGCCTTGCAAAAGCATCAGGATGATTACCCAGCAGCATCAACCGGCTATTCAGGTAATACAAACTTTCCGGGTAACACTCAAAACCGCTACCGTATATGACCTGAGAGACGGCATAACGCTCGATAAAATGATCTACGGCAGGTGCCAAATCTTGTTCGGCTAATGACTTTACCTGACGGAAATCCTCTGCGTAGCTTTGGGTGTCCAGATCGGCAAACAGGTCAATAACCAGGGGCTTCAAGCCTGCGTTTCTCGCCGCCTGCGCCAGCATGCGAGCAGAATTGGCGACTAACAATATCGTTTCCAAGCTACCGTCCTACGTCACATCCTAGCCGACAAAAACTTCCCCTCCGCTATTTCGCGCACTGGCAACAACAAAACTCAGCTTATCAAAATGCGCAAACTCCGCTCTGGCCTTTTCGGCAATCGAATCGGCCAACCGGGCTCCATCTATGGCGCAAAATCCGGTCGGTCCCCATGAGGTCTGACCGATCGCCACTGCACCTTGCAGAGCCAGCCATTGCATGGCAACCGCAACTTCAGGACTGGTAAAAACACCGCCCTGAGCCGAAGAGAAATGCTCGCCAACCGAACGTTGCAGCTGACTAATCACGTCGCCGAATTTACTGATGTCGTTTTCGGCAACGGCAGGTAGCCCTTGCATCAGCAATAAATAGCATAAACGCGCAGCTTCCGCCTGAGGAAAAGGAGGCAGCTTCTCAAAAGCCTGTATTTCCTGCTGACCGTGCAGACCCTGACCGCGTTGATCGAAAACCAAAATAAATCGCCAGTCGTCCGGCACATCCATATGCGCCAGTACCGGCGGCGTGATAGTTTTTTCGCCGCGACCGCCATCGACTACCAAGCCGCCCTGCTCAAAAACACCGATGCCGATACCTGAGCGCAAACCTCGGTCGGTCACCGCGGCGATTTCACGTACAGTCAGCCCCAACCCGTAATATTCATTAAGCGCCGCGCCGATGGCCAGCGACATTTGCGTACCTGATCCCAAGCCTACATGCTCTGGAATCGCGGTTTCAATGGTGATGTTAAGCTTATCGGATACTTCCAGCGCCTCGCACAATATCGACATGCACTTTTTAGCCCGCTGTGCGCCGGCACCGGTAATCGTGAGTTGTTCGGCTCCGGTTACTGACAAGCAGGTGCTGATTTCATTAAGCGCAACGCCGATACTGCCGAAATGTCGGCCTAGCGATCCGCTTAAATCGATAAAACCCATATGCAATCTGGCTGGGGCAATAACTGAAACTTTAGAATGTTGGACTATCAAGGTTTATGGCTGCGTTTGTGCTGCAAATAATTGTTGGAAGTATACATGATCGGCCTTTCAGCTGCGAGCTAAGCGCGGATGGTGTTGGTCAATTGCGCTAAATCATCAACCATCAAATCGCACAACTCAATCGTCAACGGATCGACCTGCGCTGTCGACGGTATACACACCGTAACAGCTCCCGCCCTGAATGCCGCGACTATGCCGGCATGAGAATCCTCAAGCACCAAACAGCGGCTGATTTCCACTTGCATCAACTCGGCCGCCTTTAAAAAGACATCCGGCTCCGGCTTGCCCTGCTGAACGTGATCGCGGCTGACGATGATTGAAAAAGCCTCTTTGAGACCAGCCAGTTCCAGGCATTCCAGCGCATTTACCGTCCGGCTGTTAGTCGCCAGACAGTAAGGAATGTTTTGCTCGACCAACAAATCCAGCAATCCGCTAAAACCCTGTTTGATGTTTATGCCGTGAACATTAACATGCTCACGCCAGCAATCGCCGCTTAAGCGGTTAAAGGTTTGCAGATTAAACTCAGCCCCGCAATAGGCTAACAGTTCCAGCTCTATATCCTCGTAATGCATTCCCGACAGCGACAGGCAAAAATCCCAGGAAAGATCATAGCCCATCGCGCTTGCGGCCTGTTGCCATGCGAGCATGTAAGTGCTCTCGGTATCCAAAACCAGGCCGTCCATATCGAATATGACCGCCGAAAAATCAGCTAATTTAATCACTGAATAACCTTGATATATTCCCCGTGCGCTTCGCGACTGGAGCCGACCACAATGCGTCTTACGCCTAGTTCCGATTGTTCCAACACACCCGACACTTCCACCATTTCGCCGCTGACAGCCTGCCCCGTATAAGTCGCCGTAAAGCTGACGATAGAGCTGATCTCTTCATGCTCTATTTTAAATTCGGCAGGATAATCGAACGCGCGAGCATCATCGATCACCCTGCACTGCAACGTAATCGCTCCGCATTTTTGATACGCAACAGTCCCAGCACTTGCGTAACAATCGATAAAATTCAAATCGAATTTCCGCCCGTTAATCACAGCCTTGTTGCATTTGCGCCTTTCATGCCAGACATAGCCATCAAAACTCAAATCGCAGGAACGGCGTTCAAAAGATTGCAGCCAATCCCTATCATTCAGGACCTGCAAATGTCCCTGTTCGATTAGCTTGCGGGTAATTGCCCGGCATTGATGAAAAACATCCCTGTCGTAACAGACCAGATCAATATCCGAATCTGGATTTTGCACGCCAATAAGAACGGAACCGGTGACCCCGGTTTGCGCCAAATCCAAACCGTGTTGCCCGAATAACTCACACAGCCGGAACAAATCCAGCTCGACGACGTCATGCCGGTTTGCCTGCATAATCTGTTGCAATCGATGTTTGGG
>DATBQC010001042.1:0-1699 GCA_036561065.1 Methylobacter sp.
CAAATTTTGAAATGGGCCTAGTCGCGCTAGCTGCTTTAGCGAGCTGTGCATATGCACTGAAAAGGACCCTCCTACGAGGTGTTGTCTTGGCAGGGGTAGCCGCGATATTGGCTAGAGGCGCAGTACAACTTTGGTATAGCTATAGTGGTGTCGAAATAATAACGAGAGCTTCGTTTTTAACTGATGTTGCACTGTTGCATACGTCAGTTGCCGGTTTTTTTAATGCATGGCCTGTTCAAATTTATAGTTGGTTCTCAGCAACGTGGATTGTGATCTTATTTATTGTCTTTTCTAGGCATGGAATAGATCGCTTGCTTATCGGGGGTGGGCTTATTGCCTTGCCGGCCTTGGCAGCGATACTTACGACAGACGGAACTAGAGTTTTCGTAGCGGCGTCGTTTCCATCTCTGCTCCTTACTGTCAGACATTTAAGTGATGATCATTTAAATGCTAAATATAGAGAGGCTATGTCGGTATCTTTACTGTCATTCATGATGGTAACACCGGGGACTATGACTTGGGTCAACGGCATCGTTGAGCAGCCATATCACCTATTTTTTCACTTGTTTAGCAGGTTTTTCCCGACTTAGTTCGATAGCATTGAGCCCCAATGCGCGAACTGTTAGTATAATAGGAATGTACGCCATATTGTAAACATCATCAGTCAGGCGAGCTCTTATAATAGCCATGAAGAAGCATAGTGATAATATACAGCATACTACGCCTGGAATTTTAGCCATAGTTAAACTTGGGTACATGTTCAACCAATAGCCGTTTACAACAAAAAGCATTGGGCCATAAAGCAATCCATAAACGTCACCCGATGTCCAACTTGGATATATCTGAGATCCGTGAGCGGCCATCCAGGATATTGCGGCTACGGATGATTCCATATGGTCTCTAAAGCCAGGATATAGTGGGTATGTTATAACAATAACAACATATATGAAAATAAGACAAGCTGAACTGCCTGCTATGAGTCGCATAACATGCGGCTGTTTTAGTAGGTGCCCTAAGGCATTGCTTCGCTGCAAGGCGATCATACCAATAAACATATATAGAATTCCGAGAATATACCTGTAGATGATTAAGAGTCCAACAATTTTCAAGATGCTGTTCTGCGTTTATTGTTGTCCTGTAGTTGCGTTTGCAGGGACACGCCTAAGAGAGCGTGGTTCCGACGTCCGTCATTTAAGCAAAACGGAAGCCCCTCAATCTCATTTTAGAGAGATGGATTACAGGGCATGGGTCATCACCCCGAGCGTCCTTGGCTGCTGACAGAATACGCTTTGCGCGCGGATCTTCATCGAAAACAAGGCCCAGAAAATCAAGAACGAAATCAAATCGCTGCTTCGGTGCACGCATCGATCCCCCAGCCGGCTGATTACCCATCCGGCAAACCGGAAACCCTCAAATTCAGGCTTTTCGGAATCGTCTGAAATGAGAGGGATTCATGAGGCACTGTGGTCAGGAACGGATGTTAGTTCATGAGGGCGGTTTAGACAACCGGTTGACGCTGAGGTGTTACCGCAACGTGGAAATGTCCCCTTTCCGAGGTAAAACCTGGCCAAGCTCCGCCACACCCATCCTTTTAATAACTCCCACGGTCCGCCCGCGCATTCTCGGCGAGAGCCTCCGACATGGCCTCCGCGAGCGTCATGCCGCTCAATCCGTCACCATGTGCCCCGGCACGCGCTCG
>DATBQC010001043.1:0-2827 GCA_036561065.1 Methylobacter sp.
CAAGTCTACGCCCCCACTGGTGTATATTATTGCACGGGCGGATTGCTCGTCCCATCCGGAGTTCACTTTTACGGAGATGGCCCGGACGCTACGATAATTCGCAATCCGGCCGGAGCGCTGCCCGGAATAACTCAGTCTGGGATCACGGTTTTCGCAACGATTGGATCGATACAATCCGTTGGAGCCAGGGTTTCCGATCTTTGTGTCGATCACGCGACCAATGGATGCACGTCTAATGGCATCTCTTTCGTGGCTGCGTCCGGGGCGAGATCCGCCGATTATACAATCGAACGATGCAAGGTTCTTGGGTATGACTCGCATCAGTATTTGATTTGGGGGCTGCGTGTCGAAAATGCCGTCATAAGGGATAATATCGTTATTGGCGGCGGCGCTCCGGGATCAACCTCTCAATCGGAGGGGATCGAAATTTTCGGCGGCAGCTTCGTCGAGATCACTGGAAATTATGTCACCGGGATGAGCAGCGATTGCGTCAATCTCGTCGAGGACTCTGGCACGCCCGACACGGCCTTAAGCGATTTGAACGTGCATCATAATTATCTTGTTGGGGCAGGTAGGGGGGTAAATCTTTCTGTCATCTCTACAGGCCTAGGGTTTATAATTTCCGATAATATCATATTAAACTCGTATCTTTCTAGCAACGGCCAAGCAATTCTCGCCGGGGTTAGTTCTGGCGGGACCATGAACGGCGTCACCATAAGCGATAATGAAATCATTGGCGCCGAAAACATTGGTATATATTTGACAGCAACAGGTGCGGCATCAGCCAGCGGCTGGAAGGTTTCTGGAAATTCAATAACTGGGATGACTGGAGCATTTCCAATAGGGATTAATGCGGATGGCATTGGCGCGCTTATTTGCGACAATTATATTGTCGCTGGATATGAAGGAATATCCATCAATAATGCTGGGACGACTAGCTCGGTGTTAGGCAATAAAATTATTGCTGGATCGGCGGGCATAGCTGTGGCGCAAGACGGAAATTCATCCGCGAATGTCATAGGCAACGATCTTGTATACGGAGGCGGAGGTATTGTCGCTACCGCCGGGTGCACAGGGACTGCCGTTGGAAATAATTTCCAATACGTAGGGACCGAGGTTGCCGCGGTGAATGTGCCATCCTCGTATTCGGTGAGGGGTAACAATCTCGCCTATGCGCCAACAATACTCGACCCGTTTGGAGCGGGAAGAAATCAGATCAACTGTCTTATTTTACCTAGGGCCGCCGCTAGTTTGCCCGCCGCCTCAAGTGTTCAGATGGGGACGAAAGAATTCGTCACGGACGCCAACGCTACTACATTCGGGACGGCCGTTGCGGGCGGCGGGACTAATAAGGTTCCGGTGTGGAGCAACCAAACAAACTGGTTGATAGGATAGTAAACCGGCGGATGAGCTTTAAGGGAATTAAACAGCGAAACCAAAGGGAATCTCCCATGCACAAACACAGTCTCGCGGTGCTCGCGCTTGTCTTGGCATTGTGCGCGCCGGCGCGGGCCGCGAATGACAGCTTCGTTATAAACGGGCTGCCATTCATCACGGCCGTTCCCGGCGGCTATCTGCCGGCCTTCGCGGCCTATTTCCCGAACGGGCTGGGAACCACTACTCCGATGTCAGTGGCTAACGGATTTCCACCAACCAACTCGCCCGTCACCGGGACATTCGGCGCGAGTGGCGTGAGCGCGACTTTCACGCCTTCGTCGCCGGCTGCGTTCAACATCTTCTTGGGAGCCGGCGCCGGCGCGATCCATCTAGAGAAGCGCATCGCCTCAACTGGAACGTGGTCGATCATCGACGCGGCGGGAACGCAGCTTTATACATGGACGACGTTCTCGGCCGCATTCGTCGAACAGGTGTCGGAGGAACAATACGGTATCGAATATCGTTTGAACTGCACGCAGGTTACGACTCCCATTTCATACATCATCAAATGAGGACGCGAAAATGAGCATCGATCCTGTTGCGCGTGGGATGGCGGAGAGTGGAATCAAGGCTGCTGCTAATGTCGCAGCTATCGTGGCTGGCCTCACGGTGGGCGCTGGAGCCGTCATCAATGTTAAAGCGGCACCTTACAGTGCAGCCGGCGATGGAACGACCGATGATACCGCCGCGATACAAGCTGCTCTTAATGCGGCGGCGTCTACCGGATATGGACAAGTTTACGCGCCATCATCCGTCTATTATTGCACCGGAGGGCTACTCGTCCCATCTGGAGTTCACTTTTACGGAGATGGCCCGGACGCCACGATAATTCGCAATCCTGCGGGAGCCTTGCCTGGGATAACCCTATCTGGGATCACTGCATTCGCGACCATATGCTCAATACAATCTGTCGGATCGAGAGTTTCTGACCTTTGCGTAGACCATATTACCAATGGGTGCACGTCTAACGGGATATCTTTTGTGGCTGCGTCGGGCTACCTGTCCACGGATTACACCATCGAGCGGTGTAAGGTTCTTGGTTATGACTCACATCAATATTTGATTTGGGGATTGCGAGTAAATAACGCTGTAATTAGGGACAACATTATTATTGGTGGGGGTAGCCAAGGGTCTACCTCTCAGTCAGAGGGTATTGAGATTTTCGGTGGAAACTATGTGGAAATCACCGGGAATTATGTTTCTGGGATGGGAAGCGATTGCATCAATCTCGTCGAGGACTCTGGCACGCCAAATACAACAATTAATAATCTAAACATACATCATAACACGTTGATCGGTGCTGGGCGTGGCGTAAATATTTCTGTCATTTCTAATGGGTCTGGATTTATAATTTCTGACAACATCATTTTGAACCAATATCTTTCTGGAA
>DATBQC010001044.1:0-3679 GCA_036561065.1 Methylobacter sp.
GTTAATGGTTTGAATGCCACAGGATTCACTTCCGATGGTATTACAGAAGGCCGGGGCGGCGGCAGCAATGCCAGAGCCGAAAACTTCGGCTATGTTGCGCGCGTCGATTATGATCCTACCGCATTACCCGGCGTTACTGTCGGCGGTTCGGCCTATGTTGGAAACTCAGGGCAAAACCAGACCTTTGCCGGGCAAAAAGTCGATGCCTTCACGCAGCTTTATGAAGCGCATGTGCAATGGAAATATCGTAGCCTCGAATTCCGCACCTTAGGCTCATGGGGCCATATCGCCGATGCGGCTCAACTCACTGCCGCAAATATAGCCAGAAATGGGCCGGTTGATCCGGATCATCCCAATGCCGGCCAAGTCGTCGGTTCGCAAAACTACGGCTTTTACACAGAGCTCGGTTACGATGTGCTGCCGTTACTGTGGCAAGATACAACGCAATATCTTGCGCCTTTCTTCCGTTACGAAAAGTTGAACACGATGGCAAAAGCACCTGCTGGCTACGCTAATGACCCAACCAAGGATTGGCAAATCTATCAGGTGGGTCTGCAATACAAGCCTATCCCCAATGTCGTCATCAAGGCCGATTACCGCAACTATGTTGCCAAACAAGGCCCCTTAGCGGATGACTTCAACTTGGGCTTCGGCTTTATTTTCTAACTCATAAGCGTCTTTGATCACAATAAGCACGAATGGCAGCACCATGCAGTCGTTCGTGTTCTTTATTCTAATGTTTGCTAGTGATGTTAAACTATTCGCGTTTATCCGCTTAAGTTTAATCAATTCTGCAAACGAGACACACTATGAAAACAATCAGGCAAGGGGGATTTTTTATTCTCTTTATATTACTGCTAAGCGCAGTAACCCCAAGCTTCGCCACAGTTTTTTACAGCAAAAATGAAGCGCTGGAACTGGCCTTCGGCAAAGACACGCAGGTCGAGCAGCTATCGTTATTCCCCGATGAACAGCAAACCGCCAAAATCGAGGAGCTGTCCAAGGTCAAACTGGATACCGGCCTATTTACTTTCTATGTCGGCAAAAGTCAGGGCAAGATACTCGGTTATGCCGCGATTGAAACGGTCACGGTCAGAACCAAACCGGAAACCTTGCTGATAGTGTTGACGGCGGATGGCGAATTGCGCAATGTCACTACCCTCGCATTCCACGAGCCACCGGAATACCAGCCGCCAGAACGCTGGTTTGACCAACTGTATAAACGCCCGTTGGCCGACATGGATTTTAACAAAGGCGTCGACGGCATCAGCGGCGCGACCTTAAGCACCCGGGCGACCGTCAGCAGCGTCCGCAAAGTGATGGCGATTTATCAGGTTCTGGTAAAAGATCAGGGTAAAAACTAATGCGCTATTTTGTTACCGGCGAGCAGCATCGCAAATCCTTGATCAACGCACTGGTATTGATGTTCCTGGTGTATATCGCCCTGTTATGGGTGAGCAACGGCATGATGTATTTTCACCATATGGACTTAACGCCTGATTCGGTGGTTGCCTATTATTTAGGTTCTGAGGAACAATTCACACAGCCGCGCAGTTATCAGGGCATGCTGGAAGTCTCGCATTTTCATCTGTTTTCGATGGGCATGCTGGTCTTGACCTTGACTCATTTGATGCTGATGACCGAGTTCCCGGTGCGGCTGAAAATATGGTTGAGCGGCTTAACCTATGGGGCGGCATTGGCCGATGAGGCGGGCGGCTGGCTGGTCAGGTTTGTCCATCCGCTGTTTGCCTACTTTAAGATTGCCGCCTTCGTGGTGCTGGAGCTTTCTCTGGCGGCTTTGTTGGTCATAGTCATTACCGCGCTGATTCGCGCCAGAGTTCGGATGGGCCAAGCCGGTTCCGAATAGCGTCACGCTTTTCTTATTTGCCATATAAATAAAGAAAAGCATTATTCACCACGAAGGCACGAAGTACACGAAGAAAAATAATTGCCTTTTATTCAATGTATTGAAAACTTCGTGCTCTTCGTGCCTTCGTGGTGAGTTTTTTAATTTTGTTCAAAAAACGAATCTTTCACAGTCTCGTATGCTCTGCATACTTTTTCTCACACGCCGCTCAACCTGCATATCTTTGCCGGCACTTTTAGAATCACCCAATTAGGTGTTTCTACTGATTGTCCCAACGACTCACTTCATCTAACCTCCATACTCTAGCTATTTTTATCATGCCACCTGACCGGGCTGGACGATAACCATAATCTTCTAATCTTCATCAGGAGGTCTGCCATGCGATATGTATTATTGCTAACTCTTGTGCTGATCGCCATGGTCGCCTACAGGCAGAGTAGCGCCAAGCTGCTGACCGGATCAGCAGTCTATTCTCAATCAATCAACAAAGAAAACAACCTGCTAGGTTTGCCGCCACTATTCATATCGCCAAACAATCCGCAAACTCCGGCCAAAATTGCGTTGGGCAATAAACTGTTTCATGACAAACGTTTTTCTGTCGATCGCACGGTCAGCTGCTCAAAATGCCATGACGATAAGCAGGCGTTTACCGACGGCCTGCCTGTTTCGGTCGGCCATCACGGACTGACCGGAACGCGAAACGCTCCCACTGTGCTTAACGCCGCATTCAACAAGTCGCAATTCTGGGATGGGCGCGAACCGGATCTGGAAGGCCAAGCCAAACAGCCACTGATCAACCCGGTTGAGCATGCCTTAAGCAACCATAATCAGGTGCTTGAAATTATCCGCACCGACCCTGATTATCTTTCCGCCTTTCAATCCGTGTTTGAGGTGAACGCTAAAAAACTAACTATAGACCATGTCGTCCAGGCCATTGCCAGCTTCGAGCGTACGCTGATTTCGGGCGACTCACCCTTCGACCGTTATTACTTCAAAGGCCAAGCCGGTGCACTGACAAAGCCCCAAGATCGAGGATTCCAGTTGTTCATCGGACAGGGTCGTTGCGTTTCCTGTCATACCATTGAGCAGGATCATGCTCTCTTTACCGATGGCCGTTTTCACAACATCGGTATCGGTATTAATCAAATACAACAAGATATTCCACATCTGACTCAAGCCTTTTTGGACGCTAAAAGCAAAGGCGAAGATGTCGACAAAATGGTTTTGACCGATAAAAAAACCTCCGAGCTAGGCCGTTTTGCGGTGACCAAGGAGTTAAGCCAAATCGGCGCGTTTAAAACGCCTACCTTGCGCAACGTCGAATTGACCGCTCCCTATATGCATGACGGCAGTCTGAAAACCCTGAAAGAGGTAATGATTCACTATAACAACGGTGGCGTGAACAAAGCGGGTGAACAGGTGAATGATTTTCTAAGCGGCGGCATTCGTCCGTTAAATTTGACTGATGAGCAAATGAACGATTTGGTGGCCTTTATGAAGGCGCTCACCAGCGCTCAATACGCCATTCCAAGCCGATCCCAGTGATTGATGAATAAGGAATTCACACAATGAATAACAGTCGCCGTAATTTCATCAAAACCGCAGGCACTTTAGCTCTCGGCAGCACCTTGCCGATCAGCCTGGTAGAGCTGGCCTTTGCCGAAAGCAGCCAAAACTTCACCTTCGCCTACATTTCCGACGCTCACATCCAGCATATCAAGGACAACCGTTTCGTCAGAAACTGGGATCGCGGCCTGATTCGCGCCGTTGCGGAAACCAATCTGCTGATGCCAAAACCGGATTTTGTGGTGT
>DATBQC010001045.1:0-4389 GCA_036561065.1 Methylobacter sp.
CTAATGGCGAGTATGCCGAAAGCGACATCCGCGGCATTATCGAACATCTGGAATACAGCATCGTTCGTAACGCTATTCTTAACGAAGGCAAACGCATTGACGGACGCGCTTTAGATAAAATCAGACCGATTACGGTCAGAACCGGCGTATTGCCCAGAACCCATGGTTCGGCATTATTTACCCGTGGCGAGACTCAGGCGATAGTAGTTGCAACATTAGGTACGCAACGCGATGCGCAAATCATCGATGCGCTGGCTGGCGAGTACAAAGAACCATTCATGCTGCATTACAACTTCCCTCCGTACAGCGTTGGCGAAACCGGCTTTGTCGGCTCACCCAAACGTCGCGAGATCGGTCATGGCCGTTTGGCAAAACGTGGTGTTGCCGCTGTATTGCCGAATATGGAAGAGTTCCCATACACCATTCGCGTCGTTTCAGAAATCACTGAATCAAACGGCTCTAGTTCAATGGCTTCGGTTTGCGGCAGCAGCTTGGCGTTAATGGATGCCGGCGTGCCGATTAAATCACCGGTTGCAGGTATTGCGATGGGCTTGATTAAAGAAGGCGACAACTTTGCGGTATTGTCCGACATCATGGGCGATGAAGATCATCTGGGCGACATGGACTTTAAAGTTGCAGGTTCCGTAGACGGCATCACTGCGCTGCAAATGGACATCAAAATCGATGGCATTACCGCAGAAATCATGAAGTCAGCACTGGAACAAGCAAAACACGGTCGTTTGCATATCCTGGGTGAAATGAACAAAGCGTTGTCCAGCACCCGTGAAGAAATGTCCGACTTCGCACCGCGCATTATCACTTTCAAAATCGACCCTGCGAAAATCCGCGAAGTTATCGGCAAAGGCGGCGCAACTATCCGCAGCATCACCGAGCAGACTGGTGCCAGTGTTGATTTGACCGATGACGGCATCGTTAAAGTAGCCTCTGTCGATAAAGCAGCCGGTGAAGAAGCGCGTCGATTGATCGAAGAAATCACCGCTGAAGTTGAAGTCGGTAAAGTCTATGAAGGCAAAGTAGTCAGATTAATGGACTTCGGTGCTTTTGTTACCATACTGCCCGGCAAAGACGGCTTGGTTCATATCTCGCAAATTTCAGATGAACGCGTCGATAAAGTCAGCGACAAGCTCAATGAAGGTGATGTGGTTAGAGTCAAAGTGCTTGAGATCGACCGTCAAGGCCGAGTCAGATTGAGCATGAAAGAAGTTGAAGTGGAATAACCCGTAATGCAGCAGCCCTTAACAAGGGCTGCTTTAAGGGTATAAAAAGGGGGTTGTGATTCGTCGCAATCCCTTTTTTTGTTTAGCCCGTAACCCCGGCTTCGGCATTAATTGATGCCAGTCAATCCACAAATAACCAAGCGTAAATACTAATGATTAGTGACAGTCAAAAAATACAAATAGCTAAAAGTTTTGCAAAGCTGCACCCTACGCCATTTGCTGCGTGGACGCCTGATAAGGATTATCCGTCAGATGATGATCGTTATTTGGCTGTGTATGACAACCTTATTATGGGTGTTTACGGCGATTGCTATGGAATTAACGCCGAGTATGATGAAGATGATAATTTAATACAAGAAGCCACAGAATTTGAAGTTGCGGTTGAAGGATTTGAATCAAAAGCGGGGCAGGCTGAAGTATTCTTTTTTGAAATAACCAGTGAATTGTCAGGGGTAAGTAGATTCATTGAAGAGCATGGCAGGCATGGTGAATGGTAGCCTGAATGGAGCGTAGCTAAAATGGGGAGTGTTGCGTTGTTTTTAACTGGCAACATAGCTTGGACAGCGCAAAAACGATAGAAACGGGGTTGGTAACCCCCCGTCCGTCCTGCCTGGATGTCTGGAAGAGTACGAAGGCTCATCCGCAACATTTTCTTAATCGATATTCCGGTTAAAGTTTCGTATCTTCTTCATGGTTTTGCAGCTTCAACCAAGCTTGCCACACGGCCAGCAGCACGGCCAGAATCACCGGGCCTAAAAATAGGCCGATAGCGCCGAATGCCGTGAGTCCCCCAAGCACGCCAAACAACACCACTAAAAACGGTATCCGACCCGCGCCGCTGATAACCAGCGGCCTGATCACATTATCCACCGTGCTTACCACCAGAACTCCCCAAAGCAACAGGCCCATGCCTTGCAAAGGCTGTTCCGTAAGCAACAGCATGAAACTTAGAGGCAGCCAAACCAGCGTTGCGCCCATCGGAACTAGCGCCAACAGCGCCGTTACCGCGCCGAACAGCACCGGCGCTTGAATACCGGCAACCGCGTAGCCCAATCCGGCCAGCATGCCTTGTCCCAGTGCGGCCAGCACTAGGCCGTAAACCACGGCTCGGGTCGTGTGTCCTGCGGCTTGCAGATAGACATGCTGATATTTGCCGAGAAACTGTACTAAGCCTTGGTGCAGTTGCCTAACAGCTTTGTCTCCGTCGCGAAAACAAAAAAACACCGTTATCAGGATAACGCCCAGTTTCATCATGTTGCGTCCGATATTGCCGATGAACTTGGCAAACTCGCCCGACCACTGCTGCGCCCAGTCGGCAAACTGCGGCATCGCTTTCGCCTGGTCGGCAGTCAGCCGATCCAGCCATTGCTGAACGGTGTCGCCGAGCCACGGAATGCGCTTGATAAAATCCGGCAGAATGTAAGTCTCCTGATTAAGCCCGCTGATCAGGATTTGATAAGCGTTTTTCAGCTCGTCTTGCAGCATGGCGACCAGCCAAAAGACGGTCAGGAAAATCACCGTCGCAATCATCGTCGTCATCAGCGCCGCACTGAGTGTGGCATTGCCTTTAAGCTGCCGCCTTAAGCGGCGATAAGGCGGCCATACCACATAGGCGATAATTAGCGCCCAGGCCAGGGTGAGTAAAAACTCGCGCAGCACCATAAAGCCCAACAATAAAAGACCGGCCAGCAAAGTGCCGGGAATGAGCTGCCGTATCGGTGTATTACCTGGATATTCATTCATGCCCGTGCCTCATAAAAAGTAAACCACATTGTATGCCATAGCCGCTTAAATATCAGCAATGCGGGACGAGTCCTAAGCTGGCGGATCTTGACTATTCAACTTTATAGGAGAGGGGCATCGAGCCCTCTTAATGACATTGCCTATGATCCTACGTAGAAATACTCTAAGCAATTGTATCAATAGATATTTACCGGATATTGCCGCACACTTTCAGCACACACGATAAAGCCAATCCTGCCGAGAGACAGGAGCAGAAAGTCGCGGATCCTATCAATGGAAAGCCGGACTGCCGAAGGTGACTGCAAAAAAGTCACGCGAGGCAGTTCGGCTTTTTTGTGTTTGGCAAAGAGGAAAATATTTCCAGGCCAAGGCTGGCGACTACTACAAGAGGGCACTAACTATGGAAAACAGGAACTTTTTTTTTCGTTCTGCCCGTATCATGGTCTCGACCTTAAGCGGGCTAGTCATTTTATCGCTAATTTTATTGAGATTATTAACGCTTTCGCGGTGAATTCATTGTTTTAAGGGGAGGGTGGTTTTATTCCGTGCTCTAACGGGGTGGGATGACAAATCGCCAATTATCAAAACTCGGTACCTTTATTCCCTCTCCTGTTGGATGCCTACATGGATGTAGGTAGTTGCGCAATGCAGGAGCTATTGCCGAGAGGGTTAGGGTGAAGAGATTCAAAAAACCGAATTTTGAAGTGCGTTGAGTATAAAATAAGACAATAAGTACTGAGAACCCTATATGAATGCTATTAGCCCGGATAAAAAGAAGGACGTTATTTGTCACTGTAGTGGAACAACTAAAGGGCAAATCAAGGAGCTTGTTAACAATGGAATCGACAGCCTGGACGGAATATCCAGAATGACCGGCGCTTGTTCAGGATGCGGGGCTTGTGATGCTTCAATATTGGAGTTTCTGGCCGAATTGTTTGATTAACTATGTCGGGCATGCTGTTTATGCCCGACATTTCAATCCGCCAATAAAGCTGTAAGCCGGTTTCGCGCAAGCAAACTCGACACTCGCTCAACACCGATTACAGTCTGTCGTCATATGGTGGATTGCTTGCGCGAATCCCCTACAGCTTTGTAATGGCCGACGCTAACCGTTAAAATTAGGCTTAATTGGCCTGGGCGAATGCCTCCTTATTCGTTTAGGTTTCTGTTTATTAAATTTAAAGAGCTCTTAATGAGAATATTCGCTGTTTTGTTGTTGCTTGTAATTTCAAGCGTCTCTAATGCTGGACCTGTTGATGCAACCCCCACTGTTACCGCCTCAGACCTGATTCATAAGGAAAAGACTGATAAAGAAGCAAAATTAAAAGATACGGGGCGGATTGTTAAGGAACTGGCATATTCATCAACACTCGATAAAAATCAAGTTAGTACGTGGTGCCAGAGGCGT
>DATBQC010001046.1:0-3339 GCA_036561065.1 Methylobacter sp.
CGAGACTCATTGTTCCTTCAACGGTAGCCTACCGGTGCAGGCGAAGCTGGCAACGGCTTGGTCTGAAGCCACCGGGACAATGGAGCCCTTTGCAATAGAAGGAAAAACCGTGAGGTGATTCCAATTGCTGCCAGCATCAGGTGGCTGGGGAGCTAGGCTGAATAGTAAGACCAACTTAAGTAAATTGCTGATAAACCTCGTGAAATTTAACAAGCCCAAGATGCTGGCAGGCTTGGACCAAATGGTGGGTGATAGGCTGCTCGTTTGCTTTCTGCGAGCACAAGAATAAAAACGTCACCGGGGGAGAGGCAAGGTCTAACCTATTCATGTAACGGGTGTGGAACATGGTAAGCCCGTATTGCCGCCGGACACTCCGGCAAGCGAACTGTAAGGAACGCCGATGGTAGTGCGGGTATAGGATTGAGGAAAAAGCAAAGGCCATCCTGTAATCGGATGGATAGGGATTGAAAACATCCCACGCGAAAGCGGGCAGACTTCCTCAGGGTCTCAGTGCAGCAAATGCTGGATAACATTTTCGGTTTTTTTTGATTCGAGGAGGTCATCCCTAAGCAGTGGTGGAGCAGATCGGACTAGCTCGGCCAGCAGATAGAGTCACGCTTTGGTGTCTTGCATTACGCTGCCAGACGCTGTGAGCTTTATGGGTGGCCTAAGTCAGCCAAAGGCCGATTGGCCGAAATTATTGTTCTCAACCAGTTTTCACGTAATAGCTATCGTGACTATCCCAAAGCCTTTTCCTATGACAACCTTGCGTTTGCTCTGGCGCAAACGGCGGTTGCCGCCAATGCCGATCATGAACTGGACATCGAACAAGGGGCCTTCCTCTACATGCCATATATGCACAGTGAGTCGCTGATGATCCACGAAGTTGCGGTTTAGCTGTTCAGTCAGCTAGGTGAAGCAAGCCTATAGTTCGAGCTATGGCACAAGGAAATCATCGATCGGTTCGGCCGTTATCCGCAACGCAACGAAATTTTCGATCGCACATCGACACTAGAAGAAATCGATTTTATAAAAACCACGGGTTCTTCGTTTGAAAAACAATCTCAATACCGGCCATTCGAAATGGTAGTATTTTAAAGAGATCACGGTCACGACCGAGGTTGTGTCAAAACGTAAAAACCCCAATTAAAGTGTAGATGATCAACCAATTATTACCCGAATATCATTAAGAAGTGGTGACTTTCATTAATGGTTAACCATGTTATAAAGGGCAAGTGGAGTAAATATCACTATTAGAGATTTTTGTTGTGCGTATTGTCACAGCCTCGCCCCCTTGTTGACTATCAACTTTCCCCAACGAATGCCCGCTCATTAACCTAAAGCGGACCGTCAAATCAATTTTGCGATTTTTATTCTACAATGACTGTTTTTTGAAGGCCTCCTGTAATGGAGCATCATAACCATAAATATCGGGATAAAATTGCAGCTTTTTATCTTGTCCGGCATAAACCGTATTGTATAAAAATAACACGGGTATGGAATTTATTAAGCTGACTCGCTGAGTTTTGGGGTTAGCCATGGCTTGTTCTATGCTGTTTTTATCCCATCCTTGTTGATGACCTAGGACGAATTCCGCTAATTTTTGAGCGTCCTCTACCCGTACGCAGCCGTGACTAAAATCGCGTCTATCCTGAGTGAACGCCCAACGGAACGGACTGTCGTGCAGGTAAACGTCATGGGTATTAGGGAAAATAAACTTAACTTTTCCTAACGGATTCTTTTTGCCCGGGAGCTGTCGGGCGCGAACCCTGTCATTTTTAATACTGTCTATAATCGCTTCAGGGTCTTCCGAATAAAAATTGGCATTTTTATCAATCAGCTCAATATTCTGTTCGCTCAGATAACCCTGTGCGTTCCGCATTTTTGGTAAAACTTCTTTATTCATAATGTTTTTGGGAATATTCCAATAGGGCATGAATTCAAGATACCGCATATCGTGCGCTAATAGAGGGGTCTGATTTGCTTCCGCTTTGCCGACTACAACTTTCATATTAAGCGCATTTGCATCGTCAGGAGAGTTGATGGCCCATAACTGAAAAGCCGGAATGTTCACAATAATCTGTGGGCCCTCTGGTTGAGCTGGAAGCCAACGCAACCTTTCCATCGCCAATTCGATCAAATTAATTTTTTCTGCTTTCGTCTGATTCAGGATAGCCAGCGTTCTCTTGCCGAGGAGGCCTTGAGCTTGTAAATTTTGTCGTTGCTGCAAGCGAACCACGGCCGCTTTGGTTATATCATCATAAAAAAGTTTTGCTTCGTTGGCCTTCACTAGTTCTTGTTGCGTAAATTCTCCCTGATTCAGTAAATACTGGCGCAATAAAGGTAATTGCTGGTCATATTCCCCAGGATGCAGGGATTTTGAAAATGACAATTTCGCCAGCCTTGCCGTGTTATCTTTTTGTTGTCTAAGCTCAGACAACGCCTGTTTTAGCAGCGAATATTGTTTGATTTTCGGCGCTGCCGCTTCAGGTAATTGGAGGATGCTATGCCGATCCAGATGGCGTTTCAACAATTGCCCGGCATTAAAATCCGGTTTTGCACCAAATTGAACCGGATAATTCAAGCTGAGCGGATCGACACGGCCAAAATGCAAATCGTGAATATAACGTAGCAGAGAGACAGACAAACCCAGATCACAAGAAGCCAAAAAACGGGCGTCATTTTGCCGCGATGAAACAGTCGCCTGAAAATACTGCCGCAATTTTTCGTAATCATAGTTAATCGGATTCAGGCCATCGGCTCTGGCGTTTCGCAACAGATCAAAAGCAAGATTGAAGTTATTTGGGGAGCGTCCTTTGTCTAGCCAAAGCAATTTGTTGTTATTTCTTCGGTACAAGGCAATCAAATCCTTGCTTTGCGGGGAGAAGTCCGGTTGTCGAAGCATCGATAGTTGTTTGGAAGCCAGTAACGCATCTACCGTTTGTTTAATAAGAACTTCCTGGTCATCGCTTAATGCAGGCTGGGCATAAAAAACCAAGAAAAAGCAAGCCGAGAGTAAAAATCTTGAAGATTTATGTAAATGACTGGAAAAATGCATGGCAAATGAGAGGATTCTAATTATTGAGCTGGATTGGTGCCATCAATGTAACAGTAAACCGAATCGCAATAGACGTGTTTTAAAAAGCTGAGATGAACTTGAAAATCAATCAGATGGGTTGTCATATTATAGTTTACTGGAACTTAGTTCGACTTTGCCGGATTTAATCGAATTTTAATGTTGGAGGCCCTGATCAAACAAACGCGATAAGACGTAATCCATAGGGCGTCAATGGGCGATAGCCGTATTGCGCCGCTTGTTGGACTTCGAACATCCGACGC
>DATBQC010001047.1:0-4730 GCA_036561065.1 Methylobacter sp.
AAATGATGGCAAATGAAAAATGTCCGCCGAAAATCAAGGAGGCAACAGGTGAGCAGGTTTATACCACGTCTGAAACAGAGAGTGATAAGGAGACTTACCTTACTTTGAAGTGGGTGGGTGAAAATGCGGATAAGGGCGGATTCAAACATGCATCTTGCACATTGCATGCGTCTCTGGGAGGAATCTCGGAGTTGATCATTGATGATAAGGTCATCATAAAGAAAAAAATCTAGGTTACATGGTATTCCGGATGGACCATGCGTTGATCAATGATTCAGGGGATCATCTGTTTTGCAGGCCGTTGGATTGATTTATTAAGCGATAGCTCGGTAATTAGCCGCTCTAAAAAAACAGCTGTAAAACACAGACGCACAGGCTAACGCCCCTTATATCTACATTGATGTAGGTAAGGCTAAACAACAAAAAAGAAAATTTTATGACAAAAACAATGATTAAGGGAGTTTTAAAAACATGGAAAGAGGATCGGGGGTTTGGTTTCATCAGCCCTGAAGATGGTGGAAAAGATATTTTTATCCATATCTCGGCACTCAAGGGAACGAGTCGCCGCCCGGTGACTGGCGATGTCATTTATTACCAAAGCGCAAAAGATAATCGGGGTAAGTACAAAGCGGTTAATGCCTATATTGAAGGCGTGGAAATTTTGGAAGATAAATCCGCAAACTTTTTCAGCACTAAGAAAGGCACTGTCGTGTTGATAATACTGGCCTTAGTAGCTGTTGCCGCAGCGGTTGTTGCGCTCAACTTAGCGCCTTAATCGTAGCGAAACTCTTTCTACAAGCCGATGCAGCATAGCATCGGCTTGTTTATAAGCGATGTATTACGGTGTTGCGGCAATGAATTTATATTTTCCTCTTATTGGCACCGCTACGCTGAGCCTTATTTATTTTGCGATCAAGGCTAATAAAGCCAGGCAACTTAAATATATCGGGCAATATCACTTTCATAAAGGCATCCGCCATAAATTATCACAGAAGCATCCGCAGTTAACCGAGCAGCAGCTTGATATGGTTTTTCAGGGCTTGAGAGACTATTTTCGTGTTTGTCACCGGGCGAAAAAACGTATGGTGTCGATGCCGTCTCAAGTCATTGATGACGCTTGGCATGAGTTTATTCTTTCCACCCGTATTTATGAAAAGTTCTGTGCCAAGGCACTAGGGCGCTTCTTGCATCACACCCCCGCCGAAGCCATATCTCCGCCGACTCTTGCGAGGGAGGGTATTAAACGATCATGGCGCTTGGCTTGTGCGCTGGAACAGATCAATCCTAAAAAGCCGGTTCGATTGCCGCTTATTTTTGCGATGGATGGCTTGCTAAATATAGCTAATGGCTTTACCTATCAGTTAGACTGTAAAAAAAATCCATCGGGTGGTTATTGCGCTAGTCATATCGGGTGTTCTTCGGGTTGCGGGGGCTCTTTCGATAGTTTAAGCGATTCGTCAGGTTGCTCCGGTAGTTCCGGCGACTCGTCAGGTTGTAGTAGCGGTTGCGGCGGTGATTGAGGGATGTTTATCTACATCGACAACTATTTCATTGAGGGTTAGTAATGACCGATTCACAAAAATGGCTGATTTTCACTTTTATTACCGGTTCAGCCTGGCTGATTTATCTGTTGACGCCGGTTTTGATGCCGTTTGCATTTGCGGCGATGTTGGCTTACCTTGGCGATCCGCTAACCGATAAGCTGGAAACCTATCGATTATCCAGAACCAATGCAGTGTTGGTGGTTTTTTCCGTGATGACTCTGGTATTTGTGCTGGTTTTGCTGCTGCTTGTTCCTCTTTTGGAATATCAGGTCGAGCATTTTGTGAGCAACTTGCCTGCCTATGTTGAATGGTTGAATGAAACCGTCATCCCCTGGACGCAGCGGCGATTTCATCTGGGCATTAGGCCGGTTAATCTCAGTCAGATCATTAGTCTGATTAAAGGTCATTGGGAGCAAGCGGGCGGCATTGCTGCGACGTTAATGAGTTCGGTCTCGCATTCCAGCGGGGTGATAGCCGAATGGCTGATGAATCTGCTGTTAATTCCCGTGGTTACTTTTTATTTATTGCGCGATTGGGATGTCGTGGTGGTCAAAGTTCATGACCTATTGCCTCGGCGTGTCGCGCCTACCGCTACCAAACTTGCCGGAGAAGTCGATACGGTATTGTCAGCTTTTGTCCGGGGGCAGCTCTATGTGATGTTGGCCTTGGGCTGCATTTACAGTATTGGTTTGTGGATGGCCGGCCTCGATTTGGCTTTGTTGATAGGCATGTTGGCCGGACTGGTCAGTTTCGTGCCTTATCTGGGTTCAATTGTCGGCATCGTCATGGCCTGTGTGGCGGCTTTGGTGCAATTCCATGAGTTAATACAGCTGGTGCCGGTCGCTATCGTTTTTGTTATCGGGCAATCGCTCGAAGGCATGGTGTTAACGCCGATGCTGGTCGGCGATAAAATCGGCTTGCATCCGGTTGCGGTGATGTTTGCGGTTTTGGCGGGCGGCCAGTTGTTCGGCTTTCTCGGCGTCTTGCTGGCATTGCCTGTGGCTTCGGTCATTATGGTGTTATTGCGGCATGTGCATGACTTATACCGGTACAGCGACTTTTACGGTCGACAATGAAACTCGGGTTTATTGTTTTTATACTCTTTATGGCGCGCTTGCTGGGCGATGCCTGTTGGGCCGGCGATCAAAAGCGGGAAGCCGAATTTGCCGACGGTATCAACAAGACCTTGGCGATGGGGAAGGCGGTCTGGCTGGAGTCTGAAGGAAAAAAGTTTCTCGGTCTTTATACCGAAACAGAAAAAGTCACTGGCAAGGGTGTCGTTATTATTCTTCACGATATGGGTGGACATCCTAATCAGCAGCAACTGATTTACGGTTTGAGGGTGTTTTTACCTGAACATAACTGGACAACGCTTGCACTGCAAATGCCGCTACGGGAAATTGGCGCTGAACAGGAGGATTATTATGTGTTATTTCCAGAGGCGGCGGCGCGGATTCAGGCCGGAATTAGCTATGCAAAGAGCAACGGTGCAGAAAATATTGTTGTGGTTGGTTACGGTTTGGGCGGCTTGATGGGTATCTACGCCTTGAGTGAGCAGGCACAGGATATTAAGGCGCTGGTGACTATCAGTTTGTCGGTGCCGAAAAGCGAAAACAAAGCGGCCAAAACGCTGGAGTTTATCAAGAAAATCAAGATCCCAGTGCTCGATATTTATGGTGCGTTAGACGTGGCGGATGTTACAGATAGCGCTAGGGAGCGGCGTTTGGCGGCTAAAGAAAATCAGGGTTATCGGCAGATTAAAATCAATGATGAGGGCCATGCTTACCTGCATGATGAAGGACTGCTGGTTAAGCGGATATACAGTTGGCTGGGGGTGACTGTGGGAGCCGCTCCTGTTACTGTTCCCTCCCCAGAAGCAGCGCCTGCGCCGGCAGCTCAATGACACTAGAAAATCAATAACTATTCAGCGTATGCTAACCAGGACTAAATAGGCCTTGAACAGGCCTAAATCTGTTACAATATCTAGCTAACACTGCAGTGCATTGTCCGGCACTATGCATTAACACTATCATAACAAGTTGAAATACAAGTGGATTTAAAACATATAAGAAATTTTTCCATTATCGCGCATATCGATCATGGTAAATCGACGCTGGCGGATCGTTTTATTCAGATTTGTGGCGGCTTGAGTGCCAGGGAAATGTCCGCGCAAGTACTCGATTCGATGGATATTGAGAAAGAGCGCGGCATTACCATTAAAGCGCAGAGCGTCACACTGGATTTTAAGGCGAAAGATGGCGAGACTTATCAGCTTAATTTCATCGATACCCCTGGGCATGTGGATTTTTCTTATGAGGTTTCCAGGTCTTTAGCGGCCTGCGAAGGTGCGCTGCTGGTCGTTGATGCGGCTCAAGGTGTTGAAGCGCAAAGCGTTGCCAACTGTTATACGGCGATAGAGCAGGGACTGGAAGTGGTGCCTGTTTTGAATAAAATCGATTTGCCGTCTGCCGAACCAGAGCGGGTGCAGGCAGAGATAGAAGAGGTGATCGGCATTCCGGCTGACGAGGCGCTGATGATTAGCGCCAAAACCGGCTTGGGCGTTGAGGATGTACTGGAACAACTGGTGCTGAAAGTTCCGCCTCCGCAAGGTAATACAGATGGGCCGTTACAGGCGTTGATTATCGATTCCTGGTTCGACAGTTATCTGGGCGTGGTGTCGCTGGTCAGGATTATGCATGGCAGCATCCGCAGAAAGCAAAAGATTACGATCATGTCCACCGGCAAGTCGTTTATCGCCGAGAAGGTCGGTGTTTTTACGCCTAAACGGTTAGAAAAAGACATTTTAAATACCGGTGAAGTCGGCTATGTCGTGGCCGGTATTAAAGACATTTTTGGTGCGCCGGTCGGCGATACCATCACTTGGACGGATAACCCGGCAGCCGAACAGCTCACCGGATTTCAACGAGTGCAGCCGCGTGTTTTTGCCGGCTTGTATCCGGTTAGTTCAGATCATTATGAAGATTTGCGCGAAGCGCTCAATAAGTTAAATCTTAATGATGCTTCACTGCACTTTGAGCCGGAAACATCCCAGGCGTTGGGTTTTGGTTTTCGCTGCGGTTTTCTCGGTATGTTGCATATGGAGATTGTGCAGGAGCGATTGGAAAGGGAATACGATGTCGACCTGATCACCACTGCCCCTACCGTTATCTATGAAGTCATTACCCA
>DATBQC010001048.1:0-11353 GCA_036561065.1 Methylobacter sp.
ATAGAAACGCCGTATGGGCCTCTTACAACGGTCATGATACCTATACCTGGCGATGTTATCCAGGCAATGGCTGATTCTTTATCTCAAGTTCAACAGCAGCTGTCGCCGATGTTGTCTCTTATTTCTCCGAGCCCTGCTTCCTTTACTGTTACCATTACGGAAGGCGATCCTGACACGAAGATTGGCACGATCACCGTTCAAAACGCCGGTGCTTTCGGTTCAATCATGTCAGCTTATGCAACTCCTGGCGTCTCATGGCTTAAAACTCAGCCATCTGTTGCTAATGGTTTAGGGAAAAATGATCAGGCGAACTTCGATATTATTATATCCTCTTCAATTTTATTGAATTCCGCTTCCCCATATTCTGGAATCGTCGTGGTTCAAGATAATAAAAATCCTCCTACCATTATTCCTATTACAGTCAACGTCATTGTCCTACCTAGGCCGGTGGTCGTTGTGTCTCCGACAACTGTTACCCTCAGTTATACTTTGTGTACTAGTACTGTTGGTCCTTCTCAGCTCGTAAACGTTATAAACGGTGGTCCGGCCGGTTCCACTATGAACTTTGTGGCGACGAAAATAAATGGGTCTGCTTGGCTATCGGTTTTCCCGGCCAGTGGATCTAACATTGCTTCTGGTGGCACTTTCCCTATTACTCTCTCTGTGGTTCGTGCCGGTGTTCCGCTATTGCCAGGTACGTATACTGATATAGTCCGGGTTGCATCACCTAATGCGTCTAATGGGTATATAGATATTCCGGTACAATTAGTTGTCTCTCCATAAGCTTGTTGTTGCACTGCTGGCTTGGAATGTCCAACTTGAAAGTCGAAGATCTCCGCTTCTCTTCAAGCTCCGTTGACGATTTTTTCGGCGAAACTCGCCGCACTGCATCTTCATCTAATCTTCCTAAAGTTAGAATTTCGAGCTTGCAACATTTAGCGGGATTCCAGTTCGTCACATCTGATACCCTTGTTAGGCTTTCAAAAAATGATTTTTGGAAGCTTGGCCATGATGAAGAAGGCGATTATATCGAGCGGCTTGTCTCTGATGACAACGGGCCTATCAAGGAAGCATAATGAATCCTATTGTGCTCCATAATATGGCAACTTCTTTGGCGTCCGGGAAAATCCGGACCGCCGGAAGAATCGAATTCGTCCGGGATCAAGGACCGCTACGCCGTGATATCCGTGCTGAAGGATTTAAATGGAGTCCAGAAACTTTAAGGAATCTTGCAAAGATTCTATGGGCTGCTGAACGGGCCCATAGTTATGGCATCGCCGCCTTAAGGATGTTCTCCAAGATGCCGTCTTCCGAGTTTAGTCCGGACGGATTACTTGGTGGAAGAGGGTATATTCAGCAAATTAAAGATATGCGGGCTTCTTTGAGCCAAGCTATTGAAGTACTTTCTTCTTTCACGGATACTGTTCATGATGAGGTGAATGCTTCTCATTGGTCTGCGACTCAGGACAGCGAAGCTGATGCTCTTGTAAGCCAAGCTGAAGAGACGAAGCAACACCCTGAGCAATTTGTTGAAGATCAATTTCAGTCCATGGTTGATGGAGTTGATGCCAATGATGAAGAGGTGGTCATCTCTAATCCCCAATCAGAGGAGATGAACCCAAGCTCAGAGCAATTTAATCCTTTCTTTGAGAAGGGTGATGCGCAGGACGATGAAGAAGATGTTTGGCCTTCTCTAAATACGCATGAATCTAGTAAATATGAACCCGCTATAAAGAATATCTGGAAACGTTGCCATAATCGAGCAGCATCTACCAAGATAGCAGATTCTTCTGTTCCACCGGAGACGCTTCCTGGGCCGCGAATAATGCATATTGGTCCAGCTGAAAGCCCTGAAGAATTTGGATATTTTACGGATCATGGAGAAGTACCATCAGATGATCCTTCTGGTGAAGGATTCCATTCATTGACAGATATTGAGGAGAGTCCAGTCAGTGATGGTGTGACTGGATATACTGATCCAACTGATGGAGATACATTTAAAAATGCAGCTTCTGCTATAGCTTCTTCTAAATGTGCATATTCTTGGCTGCCTGGAAATCGCAACGAGAAGCTCATGCCATATTATAATCTCGGTTTGACTGAAGATGATGTTCAATGGATGCGTGATAATGACGCTCCAGATTCCCCTGAAGGCCCTGTTCTTAAGGCCCCGAAGCCGGCTAGAGACCCACTCTGGCCAATTTTCCAACCATAACATGCCATCAATGCTCCCGACGGAGGACGCATCATCGAAGTCCGTCAGGGACTTCGGGATTGGTACATACGATTCATATCCTGACAGTGCCTTTCCGAAGGGCGAGGACGACGAATCAAGAGAACCGAGAGGTGAATCCCTCCCAACTGGAGGAGGTAGCGAGCACCCGAATGTCGAGCCACTTATCAGTTATCCGCAGAGCCCTTCCAATGGCAAACATGCTAGTTTGATCGATTCGGAAGTGGAATCGCTGATTGCAGCACTGCGATCAGCTTTGTCTCAATTGCCTGGGGATTTTGATCGTCCTGTCCGTGATCAAAATCCCGCGCAGACGACCTTGCCGGATATTCTCCCGACATCCCCCGTTTCGAAATCGAAGAAAGATGCTGAGTCTCAGCTTCCGAAGGGGGAACCTGCAGCGCATGCAGATTATTATGATCATACCATGCGCGATGGGAAATCAGTTGAAGATATATGGCCGTACGAAGATGCCAGCGTATATGCTGATGAGTCTCAGGACTCCCTACCGACTCCTGCTACCAATGATACGACAATGGATGATTTCCTCGGTGCATTGGGGAACGCATGGTCGGGTTATACGGTAGATGATTTAACTGATAATGTGGGCTTTCCCCAAAATTTTCCTGATTGGAATGAAAATTTTCCAAAATCTAATGACGACTCTCTTGGCGGTACTACCATCTATGGTGGATCATATCATCATAGTGACGCTTCTTATGCGAGATTTCCAAAAGGCATACCTATGACTGAGAGAATCGCTACGGATTTGGAATTGGTTGGGAATCTTTCGAAGGAATTCCTTAAGGAATATGGCAAGAAAGATCTTGTCCGGAGGCACGTTCTCTCTTTCCTTCAAGAGAGGAATTTGCCACAATATCTCGCATCGGATATTATCCGATGTCTTAAGCATCGCGAGGACATCATAATTGCTGATGCCATGGATCTTTTTCCGATATCTAAAAAGGCTTCTTCTGATTCTGTTAGTCTATCGAGCATCCATCATCGCTTAGTTGACATGGAAATAGCTACTATTGCCGATCCTCCAGTAGCTAGCGTTTTCCGTCATGCGGCAGCAGCCATTGCTAAAGTGCTCGCCAAGATGGAAAGGGTTGGTTCCTGATATGGCGAAAAAACTTCCCGATGATCTTTCGGCTTCTGGGCTCGGTGATATCGATAAGGTCCTGAATAATCAAAGCGTTTCGGATTATTCGTGGCTTGATGTTGATGTTGATGAGTATCGGAAATTTGAGGCACTTCCGAAGCAGAATCTTGATATGATTCCGGAGTTGAACCGGGCTTTGGCATGGGATGGAGTCGATGAGAGAGTTCCTTCTCTTATTCCTCTGCGCCCTCATGTTGTTGTAAATACTAATCCACTTGAATCACCTGCGGTGACTGTTCGTTCCTCTCGCGCGACTGTTAAGGAGCGAGTTGCTTCTTATATTATGGCGGGCTTACCTTCTTCGACTATCAGTCATAAGCTGGACTCCGAATTTAGCCCTTCTCAAATTCGGGCAGAAGCCAGTGAAGTTCGTGATATCCTTGAAGAACGCGGCCTCCTTGGAAATGTTTATATTAATGCTGCTCATTTTCGTCGATGCGCCCAAGAAGGTGCTCATCGTCAGTTCGTAGCGAAGCATGCTCGTAGAGCCTTATATGTTCTATCTAAATCAGAATGCACGAATTGCACCATGAATCGTGGTGGTATATGTGCTTCTTTCCAAAAGCATATAGTTGATGAGGTCCCATATAACCAGGTCAATCTCGCCCATTATTCCATTCAGCTCGCTGCTGAAAAGCGTTTACCTCCTGCTTCTGGCACTGTTAAAGAGCGATTGCGTGTTGCTTTTAGGACGTCGCCTATCACGGCTCGTGGATCGGCACCACAAACTGTCCAATATCAGCGCCCTGTTGTAACACCGACTGTCACTCGAGATGATTTGCAAGCTTACATGGAGCGGCAAGCGTCTAAACAAGCGCCGGAGCCCGCAGATCCGAATTATTTAATCGCTATTGCTAAGCTTACTCGTCGTAATATCGGTCCGGATCAATTAGCTAGTTCTTCTGATCCGGAAGTCCGGAAAGCAGTTGCTTCTTATGGGCTCGTCGGCCACACTTATATTGATGCTGATGCTCTTGGTGGCCCGGTTCAAACAAAAGATTTCCTGTCATCTTCGCCAAATAAATTCTCTTTTATCGTTCTTCGAGATCCATCTGCCTATCCAACAGAAGAGGTAGTTTCTTTATCTAAGATATCAACTATTCTCCCATCTATCCCCAAATTCACACGTGATCATTTTATTGCAGCCCTTGAAAATGCTTTCCGAGAAAATCGTATTACTACTGCACAATTGGAATCTGCAGTACAAAATGTAGCAGATGGATCTGACTGGGCTCGTCTGACAGCTCAGGCAAATTTATATGCTCCTCCTGAACTGGAGCCAACACCTGAAGCACTTGGTGTTTCTCCAGCTATCGCTGGTACTTTTTACCACGGATCGTCTGCTCCAGAAATCCAAAAAAATATGGATCCGGAAGAGGTCCGGATGTCGATTGCATCGATGATGAATACTGGTCTTTCCGGTGCTCGTCTTAAGGAATCAGTTCTCTCCCGTTATTCATCAAGTGATTTATCACAAGTGCCGGAGATCGGCGCGTTTCTTTCACCTCATGACGGAGTTATGGGTTTCCATTATTTGGATCCAACTGCATATACTGATTACGGTAAGGGATGCATTCGTGGTTCTTCGAGTCTTCGTTCTTCGAAGGCTGCATTTGTTCTTGCCAATTCGTCATGCACTGGGTGCACTCATCAGACCGCACCATCTTGGTGCAATCGTTACGCTCGCCGTCTTATCCGCAATATACCCGATGAGGTCATTGCGAGCGTAGAGGCGGCTCGTCGCTTACCTGTTATACAGGTTTCTCCAGTAGAGAATCCCGTAGATAAATATGGACTCCGTTCCGAATTACATGTAAATATTTCTGGTTCCAAATCACACCCTGTAGATATTAGTATTCCATCAGGATCCTTGTCAGACTGAACGGGTGTGGTATCGTGGGGGTATGGCTGAACCCCCTGATAAGGGGAAAGACGACAAAAAGCAACGCGGGGAATTACTCACATTCCCCGGAGGCCAACGTGTAGACCCAAAAGATGTTGGTGCTAATTATATAGTCCATCAGAGTGGGGATGTTGCTACTGCTGATATCATAGATCCTGTAGTTATTAATGCTGAAGTTCGTGAACGCATTGAATATGTAAAAGAGCAACCTTTAGTCAAAGTTACGCAATCCGGTTCTCCGACATCCGAAATGTCGGACTTGCTCTTATTGGAGATGGCTGAGGAGCTTGCTCATCTAAAATTCGAACGAAGAAAAGCTACTAAAGAGGGCAAGAGTACCGCCAATCATACTATTGCTCGTATTCAGAGTTTGCGATCTATGATGGAGCTTCTGTTCAAGCGGAAGGAATCCGAGCGCGCAGAGCAACTTGATCTAAAATCTCCGAGGTTCCAATCCTTATTCAAGATGTGGATGGAATTCTTCTATGAAGCAATGGAGAAATCGGGGATAGATAATAAAACGGCCGATCTTGTTTTTCAGCAAATGAAGGCTGATATGGTTGATTGGGAACGCCGCATGCTGGATCTTTAAATGAACTGAAGAATAAAGAAAAATTATCCGCCAGCACGAAAAAATTTATGTAATATGCCTAGTTCCGATAAAGTCCAAAAAAGCGATCTTACTGGTGCAGTCGATTCGTTTCTTAAATCGAAACGGAGAGGGCGCGGTACAGCTGATGGTGAGCTTGAAGATTTCCTATCGATTCTTGAATTTATAGATAGATTCAAACTTCTTCCCCATGGTTTATTTCCCGTCCAAAAATTTATTCTCAAGTTATATTACAACATCCCTCTTGATAATGTTCTTCCTGAATTAGAACAGGACCGAATAAAAATTTTTGATAGGCATACCCTTATGCCTATAAAAGAAGTATCTGAAGTTGATTATTTGAAATATTTACATAGTGAGGGTCGCTGCAATATTGGAGAACAAGATGGTAGGGATAGGAGGGAACTTATTCTTGTCCTTGGTCGTCGTAGTGGTAAATCCAATCTTTCAGCCATAATATCTGCATATGAAATATATAAATTGCTTCGGCGTGGGAATCCACAAGCTCACTATGGAATGCCTTCTGGCAGTGAAATTCGCATTCTTTGCGTTGCTAACGATAAAGAACAAGCGAGCATCGTGTATAGCGACATGTCCAATTATGTTGGACAAGTTGATTATTTCAAGTCGTCAATAGTTCATGATACTCTTCAATATCAACGGTTCCAAACTCAGAATGATCGTGAGAGATTTGGTGAAGGAAAAAAAGGCACGATAACCGCCACTTTCAAATCGTCTATCGCCAAGGGGCTTCGTGGCCGCGGCATTATTTGCTTTATCTTGGACGAGCTCGCCTTCTTTATTGATGATGGCAAGTGTGTTCGAGATGGGACCCTTGTTCTCACGGATAGAGGAATCTTCCCTATAGAGCGTCTCGGGGATCCTCTTGGTCCAGAATGGCAGGATTGTTCCGTTTCCGTTTCCCAGGAAGGGCCGCTTCGTCGGTCGATCTCCTCAAAATTCCTTGTCAACGGACGTCGACCCACAAAGAAAGTGGTGACAAAATCTAGATATGAAATCTGTGGGACTGGTAATCACAGAGTGAAGGTTCTCGATGAGTCAGGTTCAATTGTTTGGAAGAAGCTCAGTGACATCTCCATCGGGGACTTTATTGGGATCCATCGAGAGACTGATATGTGGTCCTCTTCTTACGTCCCAACTTTATCTTTCGCTGAAGAATGTGCCGTCCCGGACTTTCTGCGGGACGCATACTCTGCCAGGAAGAAATTTCTCCGTTGGATGGAAGGTATTCTTGTGCCTATCATTCTTGGCAAGAAGGAACTATGCAAGGAGATAGAGATTCGTCCGAGGCAGCTGGACCGTATTTTGTCCTGGCTAGACGATGAGGGATATATTTTTAGAAGAAATGTCAGAGTCTCGGGATATGGTGGACATTTCACCGAATGGCTCCCATTTTCCATTCCAGATGGCGTCCTCCCTTCTTGCGATAAGAAAGAAATCGAAATCCCAGATTTCTTAGACGAAAGGTGGGGGCTTCTTCTCGGAATACTCGTTGGAGATGGAATATGGGCTAAGGACGATAGTATTCAGGTTACTGGTGGATGTGAGGAATTCAAAACTTACGTTGAGTCCTTGTTTGATGGCATGTTTGGAGGCCATCAAACAACTCGGAAGACGAGGATCCCTTCTACCTGCCCTGAATTTCCATGGACCGTTACATTTCATTCTGTATCTCTGAGGAAATTTCTACATAAGGTCGGGTATGATTTCTCGGCCCCTCATGAGAAACATATTCCGTGGGCTATATTTGAGAGTCCAAAGTCCGTTGTTTCTTGTTTCTTGAGCGGCCTTTTCGAGACAGACGGAGGGACGGAATATCGTGGCGGGACCGTGAGTTTTAGCACAGCCAGCGAGAAACTCGCCACTCAAGTCCAGATTCTTCTATTGAATTTTGGTGTGACTGCCAACAGATACCGAAAATGGAACAAGAAATATAGGCGTTATTGTTTCGTTGTCAGAATTATCGGTCTCGAGTCCAGGATCAGATTTTTCGAGAAGATCGGGTTTTTGACAAAGAGGAAGAATGACCTTCTCAATTTTGGTCTCTCTTCCGGCCGAGACATCTCAAATATTGTTCCTCACCAATATGATAGGATCCGTTGTGTTATTGATTCTGTTCCTAGCTCTTCGAAGAAAAAGAAAGGGACTGATAGAAGATCTCAACTGATCAGGATATGTGCGAGCTCCTCCGATCCAAAGCTGCGAGGGAATATCACATATTCTGCTTTAAACCGTTTCCTGGAAAAGGGGAGAGAATTCGGCGCTGATTCTGGCGCTCTAGACGAGCTCGAGTCCATCTCCCGAACGAATTATTTTTGGGATCCTGTGACCGAGGTGGAAGATGGAGTCCACGACGTCTATGATCTTTGCGTTCCGGATGGGGAATCCTTTGTTGCCAATGGGATGACCAATCACAACAGCTCAGCGAAACGCGTTTATGATGCGCTTTCACCATCTACTATGCAATTCACGCCGAAAAATCCGAACAATATGCGTGAGGCTGCTGGAGGCACAGAAGGTCGTAAAATATCAATTTCTTCTCCTGATGCGAAAGAGGGCTTTTTCTATAATTTATATCAGTTATCCCTAACTAAGGATAAAGCATCAGAGAAGATGCTAATGATTCAAGCCCCCACTTGGGAAGTACGCCCCGATCTTAGTCGTGATGATTTTGAAATTGAATATGCTAAAGACCCTCGTACATTCGATACAGAATTCGGTGCGAATTTCTCAGATCGTGTTCGAGGCTGGATCACGGACGCCAAGGATCTCACTGAGTGTATTAATCCAGATCTGCGGCCATATATTATGGGTCGCCCGCGGGATCCTTATTGGGCCGGAGTCGATTTCGGTATTTCGAAAGACGGCACTGCTATTTCTTTAACTCATATCAACAATGGGAAAATTGAGCTTGCATATCACGAAACCTGGTATCCACGTAAGCGCTGGAAAGAGACAAATCCGCATTTAATGGCTCCACTCGTGCCTTATGCTAATACTCTGCACACAGTCTCTAGATTAGACATAGATGAGATAGCTAAATGGCTTGGCGTCCTCTCAAAGCGCTTTTATATTATCAAAGGTGTCTTCGATCAGTGGGCTGGTCCTATCTTCGAGCAGAAGCTCCATAAAGAAGGACTCCCTCAATTCGAATCTAAGAATTTCACGAGTTATGAATCGTCTCAATGTTATTCTGCTACAGAAATGTTGCTTCTCAGTAGGACCCTCTCTATATATGATTATCCAATACCAGAAGTAGCGGATATTGGGCTCGCGTTATCTCCATCAGTTCATTCTCCCCATATAATGGAGCTCCTTGAACTGCAAGCATCCAGTGGTGGTAAAAACATCGTCGTGGTGGAAGCTCCGAATATTCCTGGTAAACATGATGATTTTTCAGATTCCTTTGTCCGAAGCTGTTATTTAGTCTCAGAATATATCAAAGAACATCCTGATGTACTGACTGTTGGAGCTGTTCAGTCACTGACGAGGCGAGCGCTTTCTCCAAGAAATCCGATTCATGCTCGTCGCCTCCAGATGCGTATGCATGGGCTGCCTCCGAAAGAGCGCCGTATCCCCTTTTTCCAGCGCCGTATACGATGACCCTGTAATGCCAAATCTCTTCGAATGAAAGACTCCGGTGTCAAAGACACTGCCGCCTATCGTGTAGTTGCGCAGATAATGTCACATACATGGCCTGACGAAGACGCCTTAGAGGATGGTGAGTTTCTTTCTATCTGTCGGATCTTCAATCAATCCGGAGGATTATGGGAATCCGTTATGGACGGAGACCCTGCTACTGTGACCACGCTCGAGCAATCGGTTGACGTTGTTGTCCAAACTCGGCGCTTATCTAAAATGGCCTGCCGCATAACTGGTCTCAGGTATGGTACCTCTGGTGCCCACCTCACGTGCTAAAAGACCTTCAAGGCAAAATCTCTCCTCAATAGAGAGGGAAGTTGAACTTGAACTATCGGAGGTGATGCTCGCTTACCGGCGAGCATTCGATAAATTTGAACATGTTTCCTCTTTTCTTAATGAAGCAATAAGGTTGACTCATTTACTAAAGAAAGCATCTAGCGAGGCGGAAGATCTTGGATCTTTGAAGGCTCGATCTTTTGATGAAATCCTTACCGGTGTTTCATCCATAAATGATGCACTTCGTGAAGTCCGTACTGCCACAGATGCACTTATAAGCGAAAAAGAATCTTCTACTCTTATCCTGCGTCTACATAACCATCTCTGCCGGAGTTTGGACGCTGCAGTTGAATCTACTTCTGATATATTTAAAGCCCTGCTGAAAGTCGGCTCTTCATTCGATGGGACTATATCGGCTTCTTTCCCCGCTTATCAGCTCGGCAAGCGTCTTAGAATATCCGAAGTCCTTCGGACTGTTCATGCCGCAGTTGCGAATTTGAGTCGCATTGCTCGTATATCTCGCGCACTTTCTTCTTTCCATGCCCGTGCAGTTCAGGATCTGGATTCATTAAGATCTCGGCCGGGCTTTGACTAATCGTCTTTTAAACTAGTAAAGCTAGAACATGTCTAATAGAACCGGAGTCCAACCCCCGAAAGGGCGTATCGACAAGACGATTGAATATGTCGACGATCAATCCGTTCCTAAGAATAAACTAACCAAACTGGAGCGGATGGCACGCCGGGAGGCTGCACAATCTGTTAGGTTAGCTTCATTTGGTGGAATTGGATCTGGATTTGGCAACCATGGTGGCGGTGCTATTTCTCATGCAGATTCTGCTTTCTACAGCCCGCAACTCTCGACTGACTTCTTGGAAATGCCTCAGTCAGAGCGAGAAAAGAGGGAATTATATCGTTTCTGGTATGCTTGCTTCCCTCCTGGCGCTCCAGTAGTTCTACCATCTGGTAGAACTACTCCCATTGAAAATTTGGAGGTAGGAGATCAAGTCGTAAATGCTCTTGGAAAGACGACAGATGTTATCAGGACATTTGTTTATGATGTTGATGATACTCTAGTTAATCTTTCAGTCCGCGGAGTCCAGTCTTTAATTAAATCCACTGGGAATCACCCGTTTTTAGTTTACCGGGCAAATCAAGTTGATTATCATAAGACCGATACAATCGGAATCTGTAAATCTGATATCAATTCAATATGTTCTAGAACGAAATGTTGTTCCAAAGATTTAGGGGAACCTATATTTATTGAAGCTAAAGATCTATTGATTGGTGATTATATTGTATCCCCATGGATCAATGAAAGCAAAGAATGTTCTCTGAATCGGGCTCAATTACGCCTCCTTGGTTATTATGCTTCTGAAGGATCTATTGCTTACCGACATGTTAATACTCCCAGAGGAGTGGAATTTTCTTTAAATATTGATGAAGCTGAAACTATCGCTACTGAAATTGCTGTCCTTGTGAAAGAAGCAGGATATGGAAAAGCAA
>DATBQC010001049.1:0-2161 GCA_036561065.1 Methylobacter sp.
AGACAATCCTCAACACCTTGGCGTGAAGCCCAAAACCCGAGCCGCAAATTGGGGGTGGGTAATTACAGATTTTCCGAAGCCAGGCGAAGTTCACAGCCACTATGCGGAATGGAAAGGCGAAAACTTCGACCGACTATTGAGTCGGTTCGTCCATTATGCGCGTTCGGCGAATGCCGTTGACGAGATGCGTAAGGACTTTGACCGAGTTGCATGGGGAGGCAGGGAAGAGGGTGCCCCGGAGATGTTCGAGGGGCATAATCGGCTGATTCAGTTGTGGTTTGCAGGAAACCATTCGGATGTCGGCGGCAGCTACCCGGAAGTTGAATCGCGGCTTTCTGACATTGCTCTTTCTTGGATGATTGAGCAGGCAACAGGCGTGCACAATGGGCTCAAGCTAGGGCCGGTCACTGTGAATGGAACTAAGGTTCCGAGCACAGGAGATGTCGGGATACCTTTACATCTTTTTCCTGCTGCGGATGGCATTCAACACTGTGAGATTGCCGGTATGCGAGACACTCTCGATAGCCGTGTTCCTAAATTCTTGCGACGCTTTACGAGCTCATTGAACTGGGAAGAGAAGGTTCGGATGATTAAGCAGGATGCCCCTGTCCATCCCACGGTCAAACAACGATTTGAATTCGAGAGCGTAGTTCAATCTACAGGCTTAGCACCATATCGGCCAAAAGCACTTGAAAATCACGACGAGTTCAAAAAATGTTATTCTTCGCCCGGAGCAAATTCATAGCATCAAGACCGAGAGACAGTCGGGACACTTCTGGAATTTCACGGATGCGATCACGCGCAGCAGTTTTTATGCGTGACATGTGCGTTGCCACGCAAACGACGCACGACAATCGCGCGCCGATGCGGGGAGAACGGGCTCTCTATAATTCTACCCCTGCGTTCAGACGATCGGAAAAACCGTGCATATAACGCGAACCTAAAACTATTGTTACTGGGCGAATTTCTTGATGAACTCGTTGACGCGCTTTTCCGCTTCTGAACGGGAGACTTGGTTCACATTTTCGCTGGTAAGGGGACTTGGTCGGCTGTGTGGGAAGACGAGATACTGCACGCCCTTCGGAATGCTCACATCATTTATCGCCGCGCAAGGATACTGACCCGGCTTTTTGCAACGCGGGTGACCAAGATCGGCATGGCTACGAAGTGAAATCTCTCCCAGTCGGAAATACGGCCCCGCGTCACCGACGACGCCGAATGAGCATTTGCCGTTCCAAAACGCGACCGCTAAATCGCCCTTACCGATTTGCGTATCATGTTGGAAGGAGATTCCGGTAGACGCCATCGGCGTAGGAACAACGACAAAGGGGGTGTCTTCGGCATTCACGTCGTTACGCTCTGAGCCCTGGTCAAACGTCAACCACGTCGCGCATTGATTTGGCCAGGCATCACCGCAAGCGAATTTGGAACCGTCAGCATCCACCGACGCCTTCGCGCTAAATGAAATCGTGCTGTCGGGATATTTCACCAAATAGTCAATCCGGTTTCGATCACCTGAGCACGTGAGGCCCTTCCCGTTGTGAGTCGGAGGTCTGTGCCCGGCGAATTGATCGTGCGCGTCACACTCGTCGTAAAGCGCTTTGTAGGTTTTTCCGACAGCGCTTGCCATAAGAGGTTCGCTGCCATGCAGTTTTGGAATTGCCGCGAATAACTCTGAGCAGGTGTCAGCAAAACCCGGCGTTGCTGTAAAAAGACCGATGGTACACGTGATGATTGATAGACGCATTTCAGTCCTCCCTTTTCAAAAACAAGAAATCTGCGCACCTCCAGAGGCCGCGCATCATATGCACACTGCTATTCATTTGGCTATTGGACGATCACGGTGCGGGTGGCGGTTGCGTGGATCAACCAATCGATAGACATAATATTGCAAGGCTTCGCAAGTGCTCTTGTCGAAACTCATGTTTCTCACCATCGGTTCACAAAACAGGCGATACGAGTATATCTCATGTTCTCCGGAACCGTTATGTTTTCGAGTGGGTGTAAGTTGGTGGGGGAGCGGGAAAATTGAAAGCGCGCGCAGACTATGATTCTTGCTGCCCAAAAATTCGTGAAGTGTGTCCTGCAGGACACAGTTCCCCAGCGAATTGCATGTTAGTGATTGAAGGCAATTAGGACAGATTCTCGCGAATCAATTGCG
>DATBQC010001050.1:0-4031 GCA_036561065.1 Methylobacter sp.
ATCGCTGCAAAAACGTTGCGCTCGTTGAGAATCTCAACGATCATCCACATGAATGCCATAAAGGCGATCAACGCAAATAACGATTCTTTAGTCGCCGCCTGCATCGCAATCAAGGGCTTGAAGCGTTCAGGATCATCGCCACCAAGCCAATAATACATACCAATGATTGCTACAGTGGACATCATCATCAAAGCGGGTTTGAATTTGTCCATCGCCAACTGGACTTCGAAGATAATCATCGCCAAGCCAATCGCGAATATGCTCAACACAATAAGTCCAACTGGCGAGAAAGGAAGAATAGAAATAGGCATAGGATTTTTTCTTACAGAGAAGTCTAAAAATTGAATATATGATACACCTGATCGATGAAGGGCGACACCACCGCTCCCACACGCATCGGCTGAAGTTAGACTAAAAGCCAGCTCTAATCAACGAACGAATTTGTATATAGAGTGTATACAAATTATTAACAAACCACGAAGAATCCAGATTTTTTTATGGCCGGTTTCTTCGTGATTTTATGAGACTCTTGGGAGGGAGCTACTGCTTCACAGTCACGAACGCTATTTTAGCGATCCCTGCATGTTGTACGGTCGCCATGACTTCGGCGACTTTTGCATAAACGACATCCTGATCGGCATATAAGTGCAGACCGATTTCAGGATTTCTTAAAAGCTCGGCCTTCAACGCTGTTTCCAGTGCGGCAAGGTCGGCGAGCGGGAGTTTATTCAGCGTTATAACTCCCTGCGCATCAATGCCGAGCTGCAACGGCTGTTCCTTGACATCTGCCGTAGTCTCAGCGGTTTTCGGCAAAGTCACATGCACGGATTGGGTGAGTAACGGTGCGGTCACCAACAAAATAATCACCAGCACCAGCATCACATCGACCAGCGGCGTGACGTTGATTTCGCTCATCGCTCCTTCGTCTTCGGATTGCGGTTTAAAGGCCATGTCTATTCCTTTCCGCCGACATTCGCACTTGAGGCAATGTGCATAAAGCTGACGACAAAATTTTCTAAACCGGCGCGCTGCTGTTTGACCCGGCGAAGGAAAAAGTTATAAGCCAATACCGCCGGTACGGCGACCGCAATACCGATTGCCGTAGCAACCAATGCATCGCCGATAGGGCCAGCCACCACGTCCAGGCTGGTCGAGCCGCTTGCAGTAATCTGATGCATCGCGTGCATGATGCCTAAAACCGTACCGAACAAGCCGACGAAAGGTGCAGTGCTGCCGATGCTGGCTAGCATAGTCAGGCCACCTTCCATTGAGTGCTGCTCTTTCTGCATTTGTACGAGCAACGAGTGCTCCAGCAATTCAGCCGGAACGCCGCGATATTTAAGACTTTTGCCGATAGCTTGCTGACTTTCATCCATCCAGGAAAATCCCTGCTGGGCAATTCGCGCCTGCGGACCTCTGACTATCTCAACGGGCAAGGCTTTTGCCTGCTCCAGATTGGACGCGTCCCAAAACGCCTTGTTAAAGGCCCGGTTATAAAAACCATTCTTAGTGAACTGCCAGATTTTGAAAAAAATCACCGTCCATGTCGCCACCGAAAAAGCTAGCAACGTGTATAACGTGCCTTTGATAATGACTTCTGCCATCGCAATATGATCGGGCATTAATATCTCCTGTTTAGTTAGTCAAATAAAATTAAGGGGTGCAATCATCGAACTGACTGCTGATTTTTTGTTCGAAGCTACCGGATGAATGTTTGTCTTGGCAAGACCAAGGTAAACCGGTAAGCCAACCCAATTATTGTGTTAATTTAAATTGCAGCGTTTGAACCGCGCGTTGTTCAATGGCTACGCCGTTTACTATTTTTTCTTTGAATCTCCACTGATTAATGGCCTTTAACGCAGCATCATCAAAAACGTCTTCGGGCTCAGCCTCAACAACTACCGCATTTTCAACGCTGCCATCCGTGGTGATAGTAAATTCGATTTTAACCCAACCTTCGATATGACGATCAGCCGCACGCGCCGGGTACTTGGGTGGGATCCGTTCCAACGGAATGACGCCGGTGCTGATTTTCGGTTCAGTGCTGACTGCAGCAGGTGCCGGTCGACTGACCGGTTGTGGCGCTACAACCGGCGCCGCCGGCATAGCTGAAGGCTTTTCGTCGGCAATAGGCTGCGGTTTTGGCAACTCCGCCTGTTTAGGTATGACCGGCGTTTTTTTCTTGACCGGAATTTTGGCCGGTTGCTTTTTCGGCGGCTCTGGTTTCGGCGGTTCTAGTGGCGCGGGCGGTGTAACCGGGGCTTGTTGACTCGGCGTCGAAACTAGCGATACTTCCATGATTACCAGCGATTTTGCCGGAGCAGGGACATCAGTCGGCTTTAATAGCCAAAGACCCGCCCATACATGCAACAGCAGCACCAAGACCAATAATAATCCGCCGACAAAGCGCGGCTGCTCTTCGCCGGCCAAAGCTGCTAACAATGCTCGCATTTTTTGCACTAGCGGACTCGCCTCGTCACCCGTAGGCGTTAAATTCCGGTCGGCTTGGCCGCCGTCGCTGTTAAATAAAAACATCAGGGGAATTACCTTTTTAAACATCGGTGATGCGTTTGTTATGGCCGGATTTCGGACAACGCCGTATTTTTACTCAGCACGATCACGGTAACTAAATGGACTGCGACTGTTTAAGCAATTTAACCTTTGCAAACTGCCAAACCATCGGCATGAATGACACGAAAACGATGCCCAAAACGATCTTCTCGAAATTGTGTTTGACCCATTCATTCGAACCTAAGAAATATCCGGTTAGGGTGATGCTGGTAACCCATAAGGTCGCGCCGATAATGCAAAAAATAATGTATTTTGAATATTTCATGCTGCCCGCTCCTGCGACGAAAGGGGCAATGGTGCGGATGATCGGAACAAAGCGGGCCATAATAACGGCTTTGCCGCCGTGCTTGTCGTAGAACTCTTCGGTTTGGGTAATGTATTCCCGTTTAAAAAACAGAATTTGTTCCCGCGATTTAACGAACTTACTAAAATGCTTGCCGACGAAATGATTAACATTGTCGCCCAGCAAAGCAGCGCTTATCAGTAACGGAATGATGATTTGAATATCCAGTTTACCGGTCGACGACGCCAACAGACCCACCGCAAACAGCAACGAATCGCCGGGCAGCAACGGCATGATGATTAAGCCGGTTTCAACAAAAATTATCGCAACCAAAATTGCATAAGTGAGCATCTCGTAATGCGCCAAAAAATCTTGCAGCGTCGTCAGCGGGTCTTTGAGCAAATGCAATAAAAAGTAAATAATTTCCATAAGGGTCAGTTGTTATATCGTTAAAACGGGTAAGCATAAAGTACGCTTCATGCTTTGGCGACTATTTATCATCAATCGATATTAATCGGTAATCCTGCTGCTGCGTTTTCCAGGAAAGATAAATCTTCTGCCCGTCGCTGACCAGGAAAGGCTGATCGCCGGACTTGGCAGTTTGCGCAATCACTTCGGGCTTCGTCCAGCTTTTGCCGTCGTCGGCGGATTTCATCAGCTTAATGACATTGTTGGTCCCGTCAAACTCCTGCCAAACTACATTGACCCGCGAACCTAAAGCCAACACATGCGGATGCCCTGTACCCGCCTTGCCGAAATTAACCGGCGTGGAAAAATGCCGCCCGGCATCGGTCGAATAAGCATAAAACAGACCTGGGTTAGTGGGCGCGCCGCTAAACCATACCGCGTGATAAATGCCGGAATCGGAAATCGACAGGCCGGGGCCGTGATGCGGGCAGGCATCGATTTTCCAGTTATCCTGGCCCAAACGGTGCGTATCTCCGGGGGTATTCCAATCGTTAAATTTAACCAGCGCGTGATCGCGTATGCCACCTTCGAAAACATGCCGCCAAGCGATGACCGGCGTGTTGTCGGGCGCTATCGCAGTATCCAGTCGGCAGCATTGGCAAGTATGGGTGGCGATTCTTTTATTGGGATAAAAATGCTGTCCGCCATCGTCCGACCAACTGTAATAAAGCGAAGAACCTTCAAATTTCTGACCGGCTTTTTTTGCCGC